>NZ_JBCNNS010000050.1:0-29175 GCF_039594335.1 Raoultella sp. | reverse complement strand
TATAAGTACTACATTGCCTATCGGCTGATCGTCGATGAGATAGCGAGGAAACAAAAAGCCACGGCCCAACCCAGCAGCGCGGCAGTACCCGCCGGGGAACAAAACACTCTCACCACACCGTGAGGCGCTATCATCGCTGGATACGCGGAGAGCGCAGACATAAAAAAGCCCCGAAAAAACGAGGCTTTTTCTTATGCTTTAACGGCACTGTCTAAGGATAACCTTAGAACGGGATATCGTCATCGAAATCCATCGGTGGTTCGTTAGAAGGTGCTGCCGGTGCCTGCTGCTGCGGGCGAGATTGCGCGCCGCCGCTAAACTGGTTGCCGCCCTGCGGCTGCTGAGGCTGACCCCAACCACCCTGCGGCTGACCGCCGCCTGCCGGAGCGCCCGCGCCCTGCTGACGACCGCCGAGCATTTGCATCGTGCCGCCAACGTTAACCACGATTTCGGTGGTGTATTTTTCCTGACCGGACTGGTCAGTCCATTTACGGGTACGCAGCTGGCCTTCAATATAAACCTGCGAACCTTTACGCAGATACTCGCCGGCCACTTCCGCCAGTTTGCCGAACAGCACAACACGGTGCCATTCTGTCTGCTCTTTCATCTCACCGGTCGCTTTATCGCGCCAGGATTCGGAAGTAGCCAGCGTAATGTTGGCAACTGCGCCACCACTCGGCATGTAGCGTACTTCCGGGTCCTGGCCCAGATTACCGACGAGAATCACCTTGTTTACGCCTCTGCTGGCCATGTTTGTGTCTCCTGAATGCGTTTCTTTATAGTGTAAACGCGCGAGTGTACCATTTCCAGGCGCTATGTTGATAGCTGGGAAGTATGTTCCAGATAACTCTCGCGGCACGACATTTTTGCATACCTCGCAAGAAAATGCATTCCAATACTGTATATTCAAACAGGTTAAATTGTGTCATAATTAGCCGTTTCTGCCGTTTGTCCTTCTAACAAACCAGGCAATCCGCGTATCTACCGGGAAAGGTGAATGGATAAGATCGAAGTTCGGGGCGCCCGCACCCATAATCTCAAAAACATCAACCTCGTCATCCCACGCGACAAACTGATTGTCGTCACCGGGCTGTCAGGGTCAGGCAAATCCTCATTGGCTTTCGACACACTGTATGCCGAAGGACAACGTCGCTACGTTGAATCACTCTCCGCCTATGCGCGTCAGTTTCTGTCGCTAATGGAGAAGCCGGACGTCGATCATATCGAAGGGCTGTCGCCGGCGATTTCCATTGAACAGAAATCCACGTCCCATAACCCGCGTTCTACGGTTGGGACCATTACCGAGATTCACGACTATCTGCGCCTGCTTTACGCACGCGTCGGCGAGCCGCGCTGCCCGGATCATGATGTTCCTCTGGCCGCACAGACCGTCAGCCAGATGGTCGACAACGTGCTCTCTCAACCGGAAGGTCAGCGCCTGATGCTGCTGGCGCCAATCATTAAAGAACGTAAAGGCGAGCACACCAAAACGCTGGAGAACCTCGCCGGCCAGGGCTATATCCGTGCGAGAATCGATGGCGAGGTCTGCGATCTTTCCGATCCGCCGAAACTGGAGCTGCAAAAGAAACACACCATTGAGGTGGTGATCGATCGCTTCAAGGTGCGTGACGATCTGTCCCAACGTCTGGCCGAATCCTTTGAAACCGCTCTGGAACTTTCCGGCGGTACCGCTATTGTCGCCAATATGGACGATGAAAAAGCGGAAGAGCTGCTGTTCTCCGCCAATTTCGCCTGCCCGATTTGCGGCTACAGCATGCGTGAACTGGAACCTCGCCTGTTTTCGTTCAACAATCCGGCAGGCGCCTGCCCGACTTGTGACGGTCTGGGGGTTCAGCAATACTTCGATCCCGACAGGGTTATCCAGAATGCGGAGCTGTCGCTGGCAGGCGGTGCTATTCGCGGCTGGGATCGCCGTAACTTCTACTACTTCCAGATGCTGAAGTCGCTGGCGGAGCATTATCAGTTCGATATCGAGGCGCCATGGGGTACCCTGAACGCCGACGTCCAGAAGGTCATTTTGTACGGCTCAGGCAAAGAGAATATTGAATTCAAATACATGAACGACCGTGGCGATACCTCAGTGCGCCGTCACCCGTTCGAAGGCGTGCTGCACAATATGGAACGCCGCTACAAAGAGACGGAATCCAGCGCAGTGCGCGAAGAGCTGGCGAAGTTTATCAGCAACCGCCCATGCGCCAGCTGTGACGGTACCCGTCTGCGCCGTGAAGCCCGCCACGTATTTGTCGAAAATACGCCGCTGCCAGCTATCTCCGATATGAGCATTGGCCACGCGATGGATTTCTTCACCAATCTGAAGCTGTCCGGCCAGCGTGCACAAATTGCGGAAAAAGTGCTGAAAGAGATTGGCGATCGTCTGAAATTCCTCGTCAACGTCGGCCTGAACTACCTGACACTCTCCCGTTCGGCAGAAACGCTCTCCGGCGGTGAAGCCCAGCGTATTCGCCTGGCAAGCCAGATTGGCGCCGGTCTGGTCGGCGTGATGTACGTGCTGGATGAGCCGTCCATCGGCCTGCATCAGCGCGACAACGAACGTCTGCTCGGCACGCTGGTTCATCTGCGTAACCTGGGCAATACGGTGATTGTCGTCGAGCATGATGAAGACGCCATCCGCGCCGCCGACCACGTGATCGACATCGGCCCAGGCGCCGGGGTACACGGTGGCCAGGTCGTGGCTGAAGGGACGCTGGAAGCGATCATGGAGGTGCCTGAATCCCTGACCGGGCAGTACATGAGCGGCAAACGCAAGATTGAAGTGCCGAAGCAGCGCGTGCCTGCCGATGCGGAGAAAGTGCTCAGGCTCACCGGCGCGCGCGGCAACAACCTGAAGGATGTCACGCTGACGCTGCCGGTCGGCCTGTTTACCTGTATCACCGGAGTCTCCGGTTCCGGTAAATCAACGCTGATTAACGACACGCTGTTCCCGATTGCCCAACGTCAACTCAACGGCGCAACCCTCGTCGAACCGGCACCATATCGCGATGTGCAGGGGCTGGAACATTTCGATAAAGTTATTGATATCGATCAGAGCCCGATTGGCCGTACGCCACGTTCAAACCCGGCAACCTATACTGGCGTCTTCACACCGGTACGCGAACTGTTTGCCGGCGTGCCAGAATCGCGCTCACGCGGCTATACGCCAGGGCGCTTCAGCTTTAACGTCCGCGGCGGGCGCTGTGAAGCCTGTCAGGGGGATGGCGTGATTAAAGTCGAAATGCACTTCTTGCCGGATATTTATGTGCCGTGCGACCAGTGCAAAGGCAAGCGCTATAACCGCGAAACGCTGGAGATTAAGTACAAAGGCAAGACCATTCATGAAGTGCTGGATATGACCATTGAAGAAGCGCGTGAGTTCTTTGATGCCGTTCCGGCGCTGGCGCGTAAGCTACAAACGCTGATGGATGTCGGTCTGACCTATATTCGTCTCGGCCAGTCCGCCACGACGCTGTCCGGCGGTGAAGCGCAGCGCGTGAAGCTAGCGCGCGAGCTGTCAAAACGCGGTACCGGCCAGACGCTCTATATTCTCGATGAGCCGACGACGGGCCTGCACTTCGCCGATATCCAGCAGTTACTGGACGTTCTGCACCAGCTGCGTGATCAGGGCAACACCATCGTGGTCATTGAGCACAACCTGGATGTCATCAAAACTGCGGACTGGATCGTTGACCTTGGGCCGGAAGGCGGCAGCGGCGGCGGTGAAATCCTCGTCTCCGGTACACCAGAGACCGTTGCAGAGTGCGAAGCTTCGCACACCGCGCGCTTCCTCAAACCCTTGCTGAGCTAATCACCGTGAAAGCTGCTGTCGGATCGGTTCCGACAGCAGCCGTACCGCCTGCTGGTAGGAAGCGTCAACCAGGTAGTAAATCTGCGAATCTGGCAAAGAGCCATCAAGAAAGACCGTACTCCAGTGGGCTTTATTCAGATGTCTGCTGGGTCGGATATCCACATGCTGTTCCCGCAGTAGTTCGGCAAGCTCAGGACTGGCTTTCAGCGACACGGCTGGCCGCTTATCTTCCACTTCTTTCACTAACGCAAAGAGCACGTCCGACACTTTAATCTGCGTGGCCTTCCAGTCGCTGTGCACGCTTTGCTCTGCGCCCGGTTTTGCCATGCAGTACAGCAATAACTCCGAAATGGTCATCAGTTATTCCCCCGTGAGCGTCGCAACGATATGCCGCGAACCGCCGTGAATACGATGTTCCCCTAACCAGATTCCTTGCCAGATCCCCAGACTGACGCGCCCGTCCTGCACCGGCAGCAACAGGGAGACGCCAAGCATCGACGACTTGATATGCGACGGCATATCATCAGGACCTTCATAATCATGTTCGTATGGCGCATTATCCGGCACCGCGTTGAGAAAATACTGCTCCATGTCGTAGCGGACGGTCGGATCGCAGTTTTCGTTAAGCGTCAGGGAAGCGGAAGTGTGCTGGAGCAGCAGATGCAACATACCGACTTTGACGCGCGATAGCGCGTGGAGCTGGCCGAGGATCTCGTCAGTTACCAGATGAAAGCCGCGAGATTTTGCGCCTAACGTCAAAGTTTGTTGATGCCACATAAACGACTCCTGTTGCGAATGAATCTCTCTAAGTGTGCAGCAATAAGCAAAAAGGTAAAACCTCCCCAGGCACTTTTTCGTACACAAAAGCGGCAGCCCGCAGGCTGCCGCTTTTGCTTGTGACACATTTCAGCAGCAGGTGAATTAGTATTCGGAATTCACAATCACTTCTTCACCCAGCGCTCCGGCCATCGGCAGAGGTTTATATGACGAGTTTGACGCGCGCAGCACGCGAATACCGCGAGCCCCGGCATCATGCGCGGCAGAGATGTCGTTATCAGAATCACCGTAGAAGACCTTAATATTCTTCTCCTTCAGCCATTGAACTTTCGTATTCTGCCCCGGTTTATCACCGGCAAAAATGACCGGATTCATATTTGCCGCCGGGATCAGGAAATCATCCTGCAGTGTTTTCGAGACCGTTTCCGTTTTGGTCTGACTGCGCCCGGTGACGAAGTAAATACTATCGCCGCGCTTCACATGCATCGCAATCAGCTGGCGCGCAACCTCTTTTGGCATACTGAATTCGTCCCAGCCGTTATTCATTTTTTCCCAGAATTCCGGGTTTTTCAGGTAAGCATCACTACCGGGAGAAAAGGTTTTTTGGCCGCGCCAGAAGCCCGGGCTGGAAAACAGAACGGTGTCATCAATATCAAAACCTACGGCAAACGGCTGACGACCCAACAGGCTGTTTTCAATCTGTGCAACGGAAACCCAGTGAACCGGCGCCTGTTCGGCCAGTCTGGCGACGTTGGTACCTGGATTTAGCTGTGACGGTGAAGACTCCAGGGCGATTGCAGAGTGATTTAAAGTGAAAAGTAAACAGCAGGCGCTAAAGGCCAAAGTTATCTTGCGCATAGTTATCCCTTTTAAATGTCATCCTGAAAACTGCCGCTTTGCTGGCCGCAAGGCGCCTGGACCAGCCGCAGCGATACCGCGCGGATGACGATGCGTATAAGTCGTCGAATCGTTATAATTTTCAATAAGGTGGCTGCTTGTTACTGCACCACGACCTTAACCCCGGCCCTCGCGGATGCAAAGAATTTTCTGCTCAGATGTCATAGAAAAAGAGAATGATCACACTTCAGAAGGGAATAGTCCTTTCCCGTTTACGGGAAAGGACATGATATGCACAGGGAATCAGATAACTGCAGAAAACGCCTGAGCCACGCGCTGCACATTACGTGAATTGAGGCCCGCCACGCACATCCGGCCACTGGAGATCAGATACACGCCAAACTCATCACGCAGACGATCCACCTGCGCCGCACTCAGGCCGGTATAGCTGAACATCCCTCGCTGTTTGAGCAGGTAGTCAAAATTGACGCCCGGCACCGCTTCTTTCAGGACGTTCACTAGCTCCTGACGCATCGCCAGAATGCGCGTACGCATCTCTTCCACTTCTGCCAGCCAGCAGGCTTTCAGCTCCGTATCATTCAGTACGGTCGCGACAACCTGAGCTCCAAAGCTCGGCGGACTGGAGTAATTGCGACGGACGGTGGCCTTCAGTTGCCCCAGCACGCGGTTTGCGGTTTCTGTGTCTTCGCAAACGATCGACAGACCGCCCACGCGCTCACCGTACAGCGAGAAAATTTTCGAGAAGGAGTTGCTGACCAGCATCGGTATGCCAGCGCTGGCAATCGTGCGAATCGCGTAAGCATCATCGTCCATTCCCGCCCCAAAGCCCTGATAGGCAATATCGAGGAAAGGAAGCAGGTTGCGCGCTTTCAGCACCTCAGCGATTTGATCCCACTGGGCATGATTCAGATCGGCGCCCGTCGGGTTATGGCAGCACGGATGCAGCAGTACGATGTCGCGCTCAGGCAGCGTCTGCAGTTTCGCCAGCAGCGCATCAAAACGCACGCCGTTGGTCTCATTATCAAACCAAGGGTAAGTACTTACTTCGAAACCAGCCCCTTCGAATATGGCGATATGGTTTTCCCAGGTCGGGTCGCTGACCCAAACGCGAGCCCCTGGGAAGTAGCGTTTTAGAAAATCGGCGCCCACTTTCAATGCACCGGAACCGCCCAGCGTCTGAATAGAAGCGATGCGATTTTGCAACAGCACCGGGTGTTCTGCACCGAACAACAGCGGGGCAATCGCGTTGCGATAAGCGTTCAGCCCTTCCATCGGTAGATACACCGAGGCGCCGTGCGGCTGAGCGTTAAGACGCGCTTCCGCTTCAGCAACCGCCTGTAGCTGCGGGATAATCCCATCTTCATTGTAATAGAGGCCGATACTAAGGTTTACTTTGTCACTACGCGGATCTTCTTTGAAACGCTCCATCAAGGAGAGAATAGGATCGCCAGCGTAGGCGTCAACTTTTTGAAACACGTGATGTTTCTCCGGGTTTACGAGAGGCAGGTCATAACACAATAAACTGGAAGCAGAAGAAGATCGAGAGGATGTTGGCGGATAATTGGCGGAAAGTCGGCGAAGATCGCATGTATCCCGCTCGCCCTCGAGGAAATGCCGCGGTTCGCGGCATAAACGCGTTGTCGGGCCAGCGCAGGTTCCAGGCGACAGCCCCGGTCAACGCCGCGCTGCCGGGGATGTCACCACCGCAATGTATCGACCGGACGTACGCTTAATCCACGTACTTCATCGAGACTCTGGAGGTCAGGCGGGTAATAAGTTCGTAAGCACTCACATTGGTCAGGGCGGCAATACGCTCGACAGGCAGACCGTCTCCCCAGAGCACCACCGGATCACCGGACTTATCCTGCGCCTCGGGCCCCAGATCGACGCAAATCATATCCATCGCGACACGACCCACAATCGGCACTTCCCGGCCGTTAACCAGCACCGGTGTACCGCTGGGCGCCGCGCGCGGGTAGCCGTCGCCGTAGCCCATCGCCACCACGCCAAGCCGGGTGTTTCGTTCACTCACCCAGGTGCCGCCATAGCCTACCGGCTCATCCGCTTTATGTTCGCGTACAGCAATCAGGCTCGACATCAGCGACATCACCGGCTGACAACCGAAATCTTCGCCGGTGGAGGGGCTATCCAGCGGGGATACGCCGTACAGGATGATACCTGGGCGGACCCAGTCAAAATGCGACTGCGGCCACAGCAAAATTCCGCCCGATGCCGCGATGGAACGCAGGCCAGACTTGCCTTCGCTGAAGGCGGTGAAAATATCCAGCTGGCGTTCGGTGGCGCCGCATTCGGGTTCATCCGCCCGCGCAAAATGGCTGACGATATTGACCGGCTGGCGCACATTTTTACACTGGCTCAGACGCTGCCAGAACGCGTCCGCCTGTTCCGCCAGTACGCCCAGGCGATGCATCCCGGTGTCCAGTTTCATCCAGACGGTGACGGGTTCAGGCAGCTCAGCCTGCTCCAGCGCTTCCAGTTGCTCCAGGCTGTGCACCGCCGTATGCAGTTGCTGCGCGGAAATAACCGGCAGATCGGCCGCATTAAAGAAACCTTCCAATAACAGGATCGGTTTCATGATACCGCCAGCGCGCAGGCGCAGGGCTTCTTCGAGACGGGCGACGCCAAAGGCATCGGCATCAGGGAGCGTTCGCGCGGTCTCAAGAAGACCGTGTCCGTAAGCGTTCGCTTTCACCACTGCAACCAGTTTACTGGCAGGCGCCAGTTCACGCAGGCGTTGCAGGTTGTGTCGCAGAGCGCGGCGGTTAATAACAACAGTTGCCGCTTGCATTTGAGTTCCTTGATAAAAAGATCGCCTGAATCATTCGTGTTGCAGGACAAAAACGCTTTGGCGTTTTTGAGCAGCGCCTGCGCAGGCCCCTAAGAGGCGAGGACACAGTCCGAGTCACGCGACAAACCTGAGAGTCCCCGGGAGCTTTGTACACTCAGTGACCGGAACGAGCAGGTACAGTCAACGCACCTGCAGCGCGAAGGATGGCGGCGGTTTATTCGTCGTCGTACTGTGGTCCCGCATAATTATCAAAGCGCGACCACTGCCCGTTAAAGGTCAGACGTACCGTCCCGATAGGCCCGTTACGCTGTTTACCAATAATAATTTCCGCGATGCCTTTTAAATCACTGTTCTCGTGATAGACCTCATCACGATAGATAAACATGATTAAGTCGGCATCCTGCTCAATGGAGCCTGATTCACGCAAGTCGGAGTTGACCGGGCGTTTATCGGCACGTTGTTCCAACGAGCGGTTAAGCTGCGACAGCGCAACCACCGGTACCTGAAGCTCTTTCGCCAGCGCTTTTAACGAACGGGAAATTTCCGCAATTTCCAACGTACGATTATCGGAAAGCGACGGTACGCGCATCAGTTGCAGATAGTCGATCATAATCAGGCCAATGCCCCCGTGTTCACGGGCGATACGCCGTGAGCGGGAGCGAACTTCTGTCGGCGTCAGGCCGGAGGAGTCATCGATGTAGATATTGCGTTTTTCCAGCAGGATACCCATGGTGCCGGAAATGCGCGCCCAGTCTTCATCGTCCAGTTGGCCGGTACGAATACGGGTCTGATCGACCCGTGACAGCGATGCCAGGGAACGCATCATAATCTGTTCTGATGGCATCTCAAGGCTGAAGATCAGTACCGGTTTATCCTGCAACATCGCCGCATTTTCGACGAGGTTCATCGCAAATGTTGTCTTACCCATCGATGGACGCGCGGCAACGATAATCAGATCCGACGGCTGCAAGCCGGCGGTTTTTTTGTTCAGATCGTCATAGCCGGTATTGACCCCGGTGACGCCGTCATGCGGCTGCTGGAACAACTGCTCGATACGCGCAACGGTCGCATCGAGGACGTCGGCGATATTTTTCGGCCCTTCATCTTTGTTGGCACGGCTTTCGGCAATCTTAAACACCCGGGATTCGGCCAGGTCGAGCAGATCTTCGCTGGTACGCCCCTGCGGGTCAAAACCCGCCTCGGCGATTTCATTCGCCACCGAGATCATCTCACGAACAACGGCACGTTCACGTACGATATCCGCATAGGCGCTAATGTTCGCCGCACTTGGCGTATTTTTTGAGAGTTCCGCCAAATACGCAAATCCGCCAACGCTATCCAGCTGCCCCTGACGCTCCAGCGATTCCGCCAGCGTAATGAGGTCGATCGGGCTACCGGTCTCTTGCAGACGTGCCATTTCAACAAAGATATGGCGGTGCGGGCGCGTATAAAAATCTTCCGCCACAACGCGCTCGGCGACGTCGTCCCAGCGTTCGTTGTCCAGCATTAAACCGCCCAACACCGACTGTTCCGCTTCAATCGAGTGCGGCGGGACTTTTAACCCGGCGACCTGCGGATCGCGCTCACGGTGTTCAGTCTGCGGTTTGTTGAAGGGTTTATTTCCTGCCATATTGAATACAGATACCGGGATAGAGATGGGGTCGAAATATTAGCACAGGTCTCTGTTTTGACCCACCCAAATGACATTGGAGAGAATCATGGCAACACGAATAGTATTTCATCAACACGGTGGACCGGATGTACTCAAGGCCATGGAATTTACCCCTGCAGATCCGCAAGAAAACGAGATCCAGATAGAGAATAAGGCCATCGGCATTAACTATATCGACACCTACATCCGCAGCGGCCTCTACCCGCCGCCGTCTCTGCCAAGCGGCCTGGGTACCGAAGCCGCTGGCGTGGTGACGAAAGTCGGGCGCAGCGTGCAGCACATTAAAACTGGCGACCGCGTCGTCTACGCACAGTCAGCGCTGGGCGCCTACAGCTCGGTGCATAACGTGGTTGCCGATAAGGTCGCTCTTTTGCCGGACGCTATCTCCTTTGAACAGGCGGCCGCATCGTTCCTGAAAGGGCTGACGGTCTATTACCTGCTGCGAAAAACCTACGACCTCAAGCCCGGCGAACCGTTCCTGTTCCATGCGGCGGCCGGTGGCGTCGGGCTGATTGCCTGTCAGTGGGCGAAGGCGCTGGGCGCTAAACTGATTGGTACTGTCGGTAGCGCGCAAAAAGCGCAGCGGGCAACACAAGCTGGCGCCTGGCAGGTGATCAACTATCGCGAAGAGAATATCGTTGAACGCGTAAAAGAGATAACCGAAGGGAAAAAAGTCCACGTGGTCTATGACTCCGTGGGTAAAGACACCTGGGAAGCATCGCTCGATTGCCTGCAGCGCCGGGGGCTGATGGTCAGCTTTGGTAACTCTTCCGGCCCGGTAACCGGCGTCAATCTGGGGATCCTCAATCAGAAAGGGTCGCTGTACGTCACCCGCCCTTCGCTGCAAGGCTATATCACCAACCGTCAAGAGCTGGCAGAAGCCAGCAGCGAACTGTTTTCGTTGATTGCCAGCGGCGCGATTAACGTTGACGTGGCAGACAGCCAGAAATATGCCCTGACCGATGCCCGGCGCGCGCATGAAGTGCTGGAGAGCCGCGCCACCGAAGGCTCAAGCCTGCTGCTGCCGTAACGAGTAAATCGAGCAAGGTTAACGCTGCCAACGTTTCGGTCTCTTAATCGCGTATTTATGGAGGCTCTGCCTAAATAATTCGGGCGACAGGAAGGCGGCAAGAGAGCGAATCCTCGGGAGCTTACTCCAGTAAGTGACCGGGGTGAGCTAACGTAGCCAACGCTTCTGTAGTCTGAAGTATGACGGGAGAGACGGGAGAGCAGAAAAGTTTAGGGCTTCCATAAGGAAGCCCTGACTTTTTTTAGTTCGGCTGCATGTAGGGTACAGCGCGATGAATTCGTTAACGCGCTAATAGTGACAGATTTAATAAGCAAAACCTACGCTGTTTTATGCAAAATTCTTCAGGTTGTGACCGACCGCTCACTCCCTTAATAACGCCAGCGGTTGTTACCGCGGTAGTTTGTCGTTTTTGGCGTATTTATCGACCGAATCACCCACACGACCGCAATGGCTAACAGCAGCCACGGCAGCAGTTTAATCATCATCGCAAACAGCCCGCCGACGAACATCAGCGCCGTCGCAACGACAATCGCGGCAAGAATCCCCAAAATCGACACGCCGGTGACCAGCAACATGACAAAAAATCCAATCACAAATAAGAGTTCCAGCATCGTCTTCTCCCCAAAGAAATAACCCAATGACTCTCAGGGTATTACAAGAAGCGTGCCAGAATTAATACATTGAATTTAAATGAAAATATCCTGACGATTAAATCACGGTGTGGCGTATTTGACTAAATTTTAGCGCAAGATTAACGCTTATCTGCAACCAGCTGCAGCGCATGTTCCAGCACGTTGATATCCGCTCCAGCCTTGTGTGCATTTTCACTCAGGTAGCGGCGCCACTGCCTCGCGCCCGGGATCCCCTGGAACAGACCCAGCATATGGCGCGTAATATGGCCCAGATAGGTGCCGTTGCTCAGCTCACGATCGATATACGGATACATCGCGCGCACCACGGCGACCGGGTCGCTGTCCGCCCCCTTCACCGCAAAGATCTCCCGATCGACCGACGTCAGGAGCCCCGGGTTCTGATAGGCCTCACGCCCTACCATCACGCCGTCCATATGCGCCAGATGCAACTTCGCCTCTTCCAGTGACTTAATTCCACCGTTGATCGCCATCGTCAGGTGTGGGAAATCGCGTTTCAGCTGATAAACGCGCGGATAATCCAGCGGGGGAATTTCACGGTTTTCTTTTGGGCTCAGGCCGGAGAGCCAGGCTTTACGGGCGTGGATGATAAACATCTCGCACTCTCCATTTCCGGAGACGGTCTGGATGAAATCACACAGGAAGTCATAGCTGTCCTGGTCGTCGATACCGATACGGGTTTTTACCGTTACCGGAATGGACACCACGTCGCGCATCGCTTTGATACAGTCCGCTACCAGCTGCGCATTGCCCATCAGGCAGGCGCCGAACATCCCGTTTTGCACCCGGTCAGACGGACAGCCGACGTTGAGGTTAATCTCATCATAGCCGCGCGCCTCCGCCAGTTTCGCACACTGGGCAAGCGCCGCCGGATCGCTGCCGCCCAGTTGCAGGGCCAGCGGATGCTCTTCTTCGCTATGGGCCAGATAGTCGCCTTTGCCATGAATGATCGCCCCGGTCGTCACCATTTCGGTATACAGCAGCGTGTGGCGCGACAGCAGGCGCAGGAAATAGCGACAGTGCCTGTCTGTCCAGTCGAGCATCGGCGCGATGGAAAAACGATGGGCGGCAAAAGCGTGAGATGTTGATTCTGGCATCATGGCGAATAAATACGCATCCGGATAAAAAGGGGCGCTACTATAGCACAAAGATAAATCACAGACGCATAGCACCGCGACGAGTGCTGTACGTCTGCGGGACGGACTAGCGCCTGCGCGGTTTGCCGTCGTGCGGGCCGAAAAATTGCGGCGGATGATCGACCCAGCGATCCTGACGCAGGGCGGCATATTCCGGGTTCAGCGGATAGTAGATGCGATTAAATTTTTTGTTCGACTCCCCCACCACTAACAAGCGAACTTCCTGGTCGGTGTTATTCAAAAAGGTATGACACACCCCGGTTCCTGCCGGAAAACCGACGCTGTCGCCCGGCTCAAGCTTCCACAGGTAGCCGTTAATCCAGACTTCAGGATAGCCATCCAGCACATAGATAAACTCCTCCTCATCACTTTCAGCATGGGGATAAGAGGTTCGACGGCCCGGAGGCAAACGTTCATGATGAATACCCAGCCGGTTGAGTCTTAACCCCCGCGCCAACGGCGCGCCAATGGAAAAACGCTCAGGGTTATTGGGATACGTGGCATCATCTGGACCTTCCAGTTCGCGCCAATGTCGAATGCAATCAGGTCGTTTCATCGTTTTCTCCCGAAAATGAGATGCATCAGGTATAGCACAAGCTGCCGGTTCTCGGCGTTTTGCCTGGATCGTGATAAAGTAACAACTTCAGACTCACGCAACCAGAGGATGCTCATGAATAAGACCACTTCGCAAGAAATGTTAGCGCACGCTGAAAAGCTCTGCGCACAGCGCGGCGTGCGCCTGACTCCGCAGCGCCTGGAAGTGTTGCGTTTGATGGGTCTCCAGCAAGGGGCGATTAGCGCCTATGACCTGCTCGACCTGCTGCGCGAGAAAGAGCCGCAGGCGAAACCGCCGACGGTTTATCGGGCGCTGGAGTTTTTGCTGGAACAGGGGTTCGTGCACAAGGTGGAATCCACCAACAGCTACGTGCTGTGTCATCTTTTCGATCAGCCGACCCATAGCTCGGCCATGTTTATCTGCGACCGCTGCGGTGTGGTGAAAGAAGAGTGCGCAGAAGGTGTTGAAGACATTATGCATACGCTGGCGGCCAGAATGGGCTTTGCGCTACGCCATAATGTGATTGAGGCCCACGGCCTGTGCGCAAGTTGTGTCGAGGTCGAAGCCTGTAGCACCCCGGAGCACTGCCATCACGACCATACTATCCAGATTAAAAAGAAAGCCCGCTGAGGCTATCGCCGCAGCGGAAATCCGGGTTGCCGGTACCTCCGTGTACCATCGGGCAGGCAATAACAAAGGGTTGATTCGTTAACCCCCACTGCTACCAGCGGTGATCGTTTTTTCGTTCCCAGTCAGAGACTTCTTTCTCCGCCTGATCTTTGGCGTAGCCATATCGTTCCTGGATTTTACCGACCAGCTGGTCACGCTTACCCTCAATGACGGTCATATCGTCATCGGTCAGCTTGCCCCATTTCTCTTTCGCTTTACCTTTCAACTGTTTCCAGTTACCGCCGATTTCGTCTTTGTTCATAATTCAATCCTCATCGTTCGGTGAGTTAACAGCCCGCTACGTGCCGGACATAGTATTAACTATAGATGAGAATTCTGAGTTAAATTTATTATTCGGAATCTTTAACCAATTACACGTCAAAAATCACTACGAAAACCAGGTGCCACGCCGCCAATGTCGCCGCCAGATAAGCGCCAGCGACAGACCGCGCAGCGCGAGGAACACCGCCAGCGCCAGCCATAGTGCGTGGTTGCCAAGGACCGGCAGCATCAGCAACGTCAGGGCAAATCCCGCCGCCGCCACCGCCATACTGTTGCGCATCTCAGCCCCGCGCGTCGCACCGATGAACATGCCATCCAGCAAATAACACCACACGCCAATCACCGGCAGAACGATCTGCCAGATCAGGTAGCGATCGGCAAGCAGCTGAAGCGAAGGCAGCGAGGTCAACAGGGTGATAATCTGCTGTCCCGCTACGGCATAGGTCGCCGCAAAAGCCAACGCCACCATTCCCGATTGACGACAGGCAGCCCGCCAGACATCAAGCAGTTGGCTACCATTACGCGCGCCGTACGCCTGTCCGGAGTGCGCTTCCACGGCATAAGCGAATCCATCCAGGGCATAGGCGGTGAAGGTCAGCATAGTCATCAGAAGCGCGTTGACGGCGACGATTTCACCACCAAGGCGAGCGCCGAAGACGGTCACCGCACCGAAGCAGAGCTGGAGCAGCAGAGAACGCAGCATGATATCGCGATTGAGCGCCAGCAAACGGCGCACGTCTCCGCGCCACGCGCGCTTCAGCAGGGCGAAAGACACACCGCGCAGCGTCAGCACACGCCTTGCCATCAGCAGTCCCATGATCAAGGTGACATATTCAGCGGTGACCGTTGCCAGCGCGGCGCCCTGGACGTTCATCTGTAGGCCCATTACCAGCCAAAGGTCGAGTACGATATTCAGCAGATTGCCGACGATCAGCAAAATCACCGGCGCCCGGGCATACTGCACGCCCAGCAGCCAACCGAGCAGCACCAGATTTGCCAGCGATGCTGGCGCGCTCAACCAGCGGATGTCGAGAAAGCGCCGCGCCTGCTCTAGCACCGCTTCATTGCCACCAACAATATGCAACGCCAGATCGATAAGCGGGGTTCGGAAAAGCACAATCAGCAGGCCGGCGCCGGTTGCCAGCCCCAGCGGCTGCACCAGCGCCCGCGCCAGGCGGAGAGGATCCTTTGCGCCAAAGGCCTGTGCTGTCAGTCCGGTGGTACTCATTCGCAGGAAAAGCAGCAGCATGAAGAGAAAACTGGTGGCCGTCGCGCCGATCGCGACACCGCCGAGGTAAACCGGGCTGTCGAGATGACCAATCACCGCAGTATCCACCAGTCCCAGCAGCGGAACGGTGATATTGGAGAAAATCATGGGTAGCGCCAGGCGCCACAGGGCCTTATCAGCAGCGTTAAAAAACATGAGAAAGAGCCTGAGCGGAAGGAGACTGCGCAGCATCATGCATCAGACGATGCTGCGTGGAGAAGGTGTTACAGCCACTCACCGTTGCGAATCACGCCGACGGCCAGCCCTTCAATAGTGAAGTTTTGCTCGCGTAGATTCACCACGATAGGGGAAAATTCGCTGTTTTCTGGCAGAAGTTCGACGATGTTACCCTGTTTTTTAAGACGCTTAACGGTAACCTCTTCATCAATACGCGCCACGACAACCTGGCCGTTGCGGACATCCTGAGTTTTATGGACCGCCAGCAAATCGCCATCGAGAATACCGATGTCTTTCATTGACATACCGCTAACACGCAGCAAAAAGTCGGCATTCGGCTTGAACATCGCCGGATCGACCTGAAAATGGCCCTCAATATGCTGCTGAGCCAGCAGTGGTTCACCGGCCGCCACGCGGCCAATCAACGGCAAGCCGGGTTCTTCTTCCGTCAGCAGGCGAATCCCCCGGGATGCGCCGGAGATAATCTCGATCGCGCCCTTACGCGCCAGCGCTTTCAGGTGTTCTTCCGCCGCGTTTGGAGAACGGAACCCCAAGCGCTGAGCAATTTCCGCACGCGTCGGCGGCATGCCCGTCTGGCTGATGTGATCCCGAATGAGATCAAACACCTCTTGCTGCCTGGTCGTTAACGCTTTCATCCCGCCCCCTGGGTGTATATACAGTTATGCTGTGAGTATATACAGCTAACGGTGATTTTGGAATCAAATTTCACACAAAAATCAGGAGATTCTTTCCATTTTGTGTCCCTGATAACCCATTACGCCAGGGGTTATTGTCGCCGGTCGGACAAAAAACCATCGGGGTTGCCCGATCATCGGGAAGACATAGCAACACGGGACATCTCACAAAGCGGCCGCTTAGTGATAGCGGGCCCAGAGCAAGAAGCCCCAGGTGATCAGCGCGATCACAATGGCCAGCAGCACTGCCGCAGAGCCCATATCTTTCGCACGACCGGACAGCTCATGATGTTCAGGGCCAATACGGTCCACCACCGCTTCAATCGCGCTATTAAGAATTTCAACTATCATCACTATCAGGACCGAGCCTATCAGCAGCACACGCGTGATGGCGTCCACGTCCAGCCAGCAGGCGATCGCGACGGCAACAATTGCGGCGACGCCTTCTTGCCGAAATGCGGCCTCGTTGATCCATGCCGCGCGGAACCCTTTCCAGGAATAACCTGCCGCTTTAATGATTCGGGTTAACCCAGTGGTATTATTGGCCATCAAAAGAACCTTTTTATGTAAATGACGTCAATGAGTGTACGCGTTTGCCGCGTGGCAACGGAAATTTTGCACACTTTCTGTTATTCTTGCCGCGCATTTGCATGATTAACCAGAGGCTTCACATCGTTTATGTCCGGCTGGCAACGAATTTACTATAAATTACTGAATTTACCATTACGGGTGCTGGTAAAAAGCAAGTCTATTCCCGCAGAACCTGCACAGGAATTAGGGCTGGATACCTCGCGTCCTATCATGTACGTCCTGCCTTATAATTCAAAGGCGGACCTGCTGACCTTGCGTGCCCAGTGTCTGGAGCACGATTTACCCGATCCGCTTGAACCGCTGGAAATTGACGGCGCGCTGCTGCCGCGCTACGTATTTATCCACGGCGGCCCGCGCGTCTTTACCTACTACGCGCCGAAAGAAGAGTCGATTAAGCTGTTCCACGACTACCTGGATCTGCACCGCAACCACCCTGACCTGGACGTGCAAATGGTGCCGGTGTCGGTGATGTTTGGTCGTGCGCCAGGGCGCGAAAAAGGCGAAGTTAATCCGCCGCTGCGCATGCTGAATGGCATTCAGAAGTTCTTCGCCGTCCTGTGGCTGGGACGCGACAGCTTTGTCCGTTTCTCGCCGCCGGTTTCTCTGCGCAGAATGGCCACCGAACACGGCACCGATAAAATTATCGCCCAGAAGCTGGCCCGCGTCGCGCGTATGCACTTCGCCCGCCAACGTCTGGCAGCCGTCGGTCCGCGCCTGCCGGCGCGTCAGGATCTGTTCAATAAGCTGCTGGCATCCAAAGCCATCGCCCGCGCGGTGGAAGATGAAGCGCGCAGCAAGAAAATCTCCCATGAGAAGGCGCAGCAAAACGCCATCGCACTGATGGAAGAGATCGCCGCGAACTTCTCTTATGAGATGATTCGCCTCACTGACCGCGTTCTTGGCTTTACCTGGAACCGTCTGTATCAGGGGATCAACGTCCACAACGCCGAGCGCGTACGTCAGTTGGCCCATGAAGGGCACGAAATTGTCTACGTACCGTGCCATCGTAGTCATATGGATTACCTGCTGCTCTCCTACGTTCTGTATCACCAGGGGCTGGTGCCGCCGCATATTGCCGCCGGCATCAACCTGAACTTCTGGCCAGCAGGCCCCATTTTCCGCCGCGGCGGCGCCTTCTTTATTCGCCGCACCTTTAAGGGCAATAAGCTCTACTCAACGGTGTTCCGCGAGTATCTCGGCGAGTTGTTCAGCCGGGGTTACTCCGTGGAGTACTTCGTTGAAGGGGGCCGATCTCGTACCGGCCGTCTGCTGGATCCGAAAACCGGTACTCTGTCGATGACCATCCAGGCCATGCTGCGCGGCGGGACCCGTCCGATTACGCTGGTGCCTATCTACATCGGTTACGAGCACGTGATGGAAGTGGGCACCTACGCCAAAGAGCTGCGCGGCGCGACGAAAGAAAAAGAGAGCCTGCCGCAAATGCTGCGCGGCCTGAGCAAGCTGCGTAACCTCGGTCAGGGCTATGTTAACTTTGGCGAACCGCTGCCGCTGATGTCTTACCTGAACCAGCATGTTCCGGAATGGCGTGAGTCTATCGATCCGATCGAAGCCGTTCGCCCATCATGGCTGACGCCGACGGTCAACAACATTGCTTCCGATCTGATGGTGCGCATCAACAACGCCGGCGCAGCCAACGCCATGAATCTGTGCTGCACCGCGCTGCTGGCCTCTCGTCAACGCTCGTTGACCCGTGAACAGCTGACGCAACAGCTGGAGTGTTACCTCGATCTGCTGCGCAACGTGCCGTACTCCCCGGATGCGACCACGCCGGCGGCTTCCGCCAGCGAGCTGATTGACCACGCGCTGAAGATGAATAAGTTCGAGGTCGAGAAAGACACTATCGGCGATATCATCATTCTGCCGCGCGAGCAGGCGGTGCTGATGACCTACTATCGCAACAACATCGCCCATATGCTGATGCTGCCGTCGCTGCTGGCGGCAATTATTACCCAGCATCGTCGTATCTCCCGCGCGGAAGTACTGCGTCATGTTGAGATGTTCTATCCGCTGCTGAAGGCCGAGCTGTTCCTGCGCTGGGAAAAAGCCGAGCTGGCTGGGATCATCGATGCGCTGGCGGCGGAAATGCAGCGCCAGGGGCTGATTGTCCTGAGCGATGATGCAATCAGCATCAATCCGTCCCACTCCCGGTCCTTGCAACTGTTGGCCGCAGGCGCGCGTGAAACGCTCCAGCGCTATGCCATTACCTTCTGGCTGCTGAGCGCGAACCCGTCGATCAACCGTAGTTCGCTGGAGAAAGAGAGCCGCACGGTGGCACAGCGTCTGTCGGTGCTGCACGGTATCAACGCCCCGGAATTCTTCGATAAAGCGGTATTCAGTACGTTAGTGCTGACGCTGCGCGATGAGGGCTATATCAGCGACACCGGCGATGCGGAGCCGTCAGAGACGCTGAAGGTGTACCAGATGCTGGCTGACCTGATTACGTCGGACGTGCGCTTGACGATTGAAAGCGTCACGCAGGATGAAGCGTAACGGCTGAGACAGGCTTACCTCTCCCCCGGCCCGGCGTTTGCGCCGCACGCCGGGGGAAAGAAAGAGACTACTGCAAATAGCTCATCGCCAGACCGAGAAACACGACCAGTCCAACGTAGTTATTATTTAAAAACGCTTTAAAGCAGGCGTCACGTTCGCGACGGAAAATCAGCTTCTGCTGCCAGAAAAACAGTCCTGCGGCGATAAACAGCGACCAGTAATATTCCCAGTGCAGCCCGTTCAGCCAGCCGACAGCGGCCATCAGTACCAACACCCCAATCTGCAAGATACCGATAATGGTACGGTCATGTTCGCCGAACAAGATCGCCGTTGATTTAATCCCAATTTTAACGTCATCGTCCCTGTCGACCATCGCGTACTGGGTATCGTAAGCCACCGCCCACAAAATATTGGCGAGGAACATCAGCCAACAGCTTAACGGTAACGTTTCACTCACCGCCGAGAAGGCCATCGGAATCGACCAGCCGAACGCCGCGCCCAGCACCACCTGCGGCAGATGAGTGTAGCGCTTCATAAACGGATATACCCACGCCAGCGCCAGCGCCGCCACCGACAGCAGGATGGTCATGGTGTTTAAGGTCAACACCAGCAGGAACGAAAGCACAACCAGGACGACAAACAGTATCCGGGCCTCTCTCTCTGAAACATCGCCGCTGGGTAACGGACGACGGGCGGTGCGCTTGACATGACCGTCAAACTTTCGGTCGGCATAATCGTTCACCACGCATCCGGCGGCGCGCATCAGCCAGACGCCGGCGACAAAAACGGCCAGAATCCACAGCGGTGGGATCCCCGGCGTCGCCACCCACAGTGCCCACAGCGTCGGCCACAGCAGCAGCAGCGCACCAATAGGTTTGTCAGTACGCATCAGGCGGTGAAACGCCAACAGCTTATTTTGCGCCAGACTCCTCTCCATTTTCTTTTCCTCTTAATACAGCGGTGACGCAGGCAGAAAAAGTTCTGTCAGCAGCAACGGTTTGCCGCTCAGCCGAAGACGGGAACGACGCCCCCACAGCTCGGCTGTGCGCCCAATTTCAATAAAATCACGGGTTAATGTCGATGATGTGAACAAATAACGCCCCAACGGCGTCTGCCCCAGCTGCTGCAGGGCCAGTTCGGGGCCGCACAGCGTCGATTCAGGCACCACAGTTCGGCCAGCGAGCCAGGGTTCACCATTGGCGCAAAGTATGATTTCCCGCAGCCAGTAACGCGCTTCATCGGGCAGCAACGCCTCTTCGCCCACCAGCGCTTCCCGGGCGACGAAACCTTCGTTGACTCGATTAACACTGACTTTTTTCCCTTGTTGCTCAAAGCGTTGAGTCATTGAGTCTTCCAGCAACAGCCAGTCACGCAGAGGCGGATCCAGCGGGGGAATCGCGGAAAAATAGCACAGCGCACGCAGTTGCGTAAGCGCAGGATGTGACATGCCTGATTCTCCGTTACATAACGTAGCAACATTGTATCGCAGAATACGGCAATCAGGGCGGGCAAACCGTCAAGATACGAACATCGGCGTAACAGCCCTGCAACAGCAACCGCAACGCGATAAAAAAAGGTGCGTCCAGGCGGACGCACCTAAAGGCTGTGCCTAAACATCAGCATTGTGGGGAGACGATCACCCCTTGCCTTTTACACTGCTGATAAAGGTGGAACGAGCCGATTTCGAGCCGAGGCGCTCAGCTTCGTTCATCAGTTTGAGGGCCTTATCGATATCACCTTTCGCAACAGCCTGTTTGATGCCGTTGTTAAAGTAAGTTTCGGTATCATCAAGCATCGGTTCGCTCTTCGCCGCCGGCGCTGGCGCCGCAACGGCGGCAACAACCGGCGCGGCAGCTGGTGCGCTGTAGACCGGCGCCGCCGTATTCCCGACAGTCACCGGCCCCGGAGCGGAGGAGCCAAACAGCGGCCCAACCAGCACACTGGAACCTGATGAGGTTTTCACTTTCAGGCTCAACGTGCCTTCAGTGGTATGTCTGGCGATCGGATCCGGAATATCCGGCACCGCATTGCCGGTACCTTTGGCGTAGGCCTTCGCCGGATCGATTAATTTAGTGGTCTGCTGCAAATCCTGCGGGGTAGTAAAGACCAGCACATAGATTTTTTGCTGACCTAAAGCCGGCGTCAGACGCATCACCCCTTCCAGGCGATCCGAGCTCATCACGCCCGGCTCCAGATAGGTGAAGTAGCTGCCAGGGAAGAACGCCGATGGCGTCATATTCTGGTCAAGAATCAGCACATTTGGCGCATAAACGCTGGTTTGCTTATTCACCTCACTTGTCAGGGTCAGGGTCAGCTCACCGATATTTGCAGGGACGCTGTAGGCCGCCACGGGGCCGACGATGCCGGGAATATTCAGCGACTGGCCTGCCGTCGCTAATTTCGTGGTTTGCGTTTTCGATTGGTCGACCGGCGTCCAGGTTAGCTGTTGTAACGCGGAAGCAGGGATGGTCGGCGCGGCAGAGGTATTCTGCGGCACGAAATTCACATCAGCAAAACTGACTGCGGGTACGCTGGCCAGCAGGCCGGCGGACAGGCAGAGGGCAACGAGACTTTTCTTCATTTTCATTGTTATCACCTCAATTCCGATGGCCAAGCGGTAGCCAGGCAATAGCCCGCTGAGCCGAAGAGAGAGGGGCTTGCGCCCCTCTTTTGGTCATCACACATCAGGTTGGATTACCACCAGATTTCCATCTGGGCACCGAAGGTCCACTCGTCGCTATCGCCACGGCTGAAGGTCTTCGCAGAAGTGTCGTTGTACGCAACGCCGGAGGTGTAGCCCGCACCGGATTCACCGTTCGCATAGCCCCATTTCTCATCCCACTTGGCGTAGGTGGCAAACAGACGAATTGCCGGACGGGACCAGATGCTGTCGCCCGCCTGCCACTGTTGTGCCAGGGTAATTTTGTACTGGTTGTTGCTGTCGCCAGTTTTCTGCGACTTCACGTTGTCGTAGCCGACTTCCAGCAGAGTGCTCATGATCGGCGTCCATTTGTACATAGGACGTACGCCGACGGTCCACCATTTGGTGCCGTTGTTGTTGTCCAGGTTGATATCCTGGTACATCGCCACGTACATCATGTCCCAATCGTCAGCCAGAGAGACTGCGCCGTGGTCGAGCACACGCCACATGGAACCGTCGTTGTTGATGCTGCCGCCCTGCGGAACGCCTTTACCGTTAGAGGTCATCGCGTCGGTGGCGTACTGCAGAACAAACTTGTTGTAACCTTTCAGGATGCTCTGAGTGTGTTCAGCAGTGAACATCCAGCCATCTTTAGACGCGTCTGGCTGCAGGTAGTAATTATCCGGAACGTTGGTATGACCGTAGTCAACACCCAGCTCCAGCGTGCCGCCCGGGTTGATTTCCATCTGAGCTAAACGCACGTCGAAGACGTCGTTCGGCACGATGTTGTCATAAACACGGTTACCCAGCGCATCACGGTCGGCGAAGGTCGCAGAACCGCCGGATTCAGAAGAACGCGTCGCTGCCAGAGAGAGTTTACCGAAGCCAACATCGACGTTTTCAAGACCCGCACCAGGACCGGAGATATCCCAGTAGTAGAAGTCGATCATATGAACGTCATGACGCTGGTAGAAGCGCTTACCGGCCCAGATGGTGGAGCCTGGCAGCCAGTCGATCAGGTTTTTACCCTGCACGTTGGCTTCACGGAATGCCGGACTGGTGGATTCCCAGTCATTTTGCTGCGATACAGAGTAAGCAACGTTAGTATCGAAGTAGAAGCTCTTATCACCTTCTTTCCATACTTCCTGACCCAGTTTCAATTCCGCATAGGTTTCACATTCGTTACCAAGACGGTATTTACTTTGAGCACCGGTTGCCTGGAAGCACTGTTGTTCACCGCCGCTGCCGGTCCAGCCAATACCGGAACGAGCATAACCGTGGAAATCGACGGCCAGCGCCTGAGCAGACATAACGCCTGCCGCGACGGCTACCGCCAGTGGAAGTTTGCGCAGAGTAATCATCATTCTATCTCCTGAGATCATTGCTTTTCTTTGAACACTTCGCCCGTCGTTATGCCTGTTGCAGCGCGCTATGGGGTTCGTGTTTTTTTAATGGGAAGCCTTACACGCCCGGCTCTTTATGCAACCGTCGACACGCCGTACCATCCTCACGGAATAAATGGCAGCGCTCTGGAGGCAAACCGATAGCGAATGTGGCTCCCTCTTCTACCAACACCACGTCGGTCTGGCGGTAAACCAGGTTTTGACGGATGGCGGGGATCTGGATATGAATTTGTGTTTCGTGGCCTAGTTGCTCAACCACCTGAATAACCCCTTCCAGGGTGACGTCGGCGATATCACTGGGCAGCAGATGTTCCGGACGGATACCTAAGGACATATTGGCGCCGACCTGAACGCGGGCGCTATCCACCGGCAGCCAGACGTGCTGGTGGTTCGGCAGCTCTACCTGAACCTGCTCAATGGCGGTGGCGGTGACTTTCACCGGCAGGAAGTTCATCTTTGGCGAACCAATAAAGCCCGCGACAAAGCGATCGGCCGGGTAGTGATACAGTTCCAGCGGTTTCCCGACCTGCGCAACGCGGCCGGCGTCCAGCACCACAATTTTGTCGGCCAGCGTCATCGCTTCGACCTGATCGTGGGTAACGTAGATCATCGTGCGCCCAAGGCGCTTATGCAGACGGGAGATCTCGATACGCATCTGTACGCGCAGCGCAGCATCGAGGTTAGAAAGCGGTTCATCGAGCAGGAACACGCGGGGTTCGGCAACCAGGGTACGACCAATTGCTACACGCTGGCGCTGCCCACCGGATAATGCCTTCGGTTTACGCTCCAGCAGATGCGCCAGCTGCAGAACTTCCGCCACCTGAGTGACGCGCTGGTTAATTAAATCTTTTTTAGCACCGGCCAGCTTGAGGCCGAAAGACATGTTTTCCGCAACGGAAAGATGAGGGTAAAGCGCATAAGACTGGAACACCATCCCGATGCCGCGTTCGGCCGGGGGGATGTCGTTCATTCGCTCATCACCAATAAATAAATCGCCACTGGTTATGGTTTCCAGCCCGGCAATCATACGCAGCAGGGTCGATTTGCCGCAGCCCGATGGCCCGACAAACACCACGAACTCCCCTTCCTGAATGTCGAGATTGATATCTTTCGATACCACCACGTCCCCCCAGGCTTTCGTTATATTTCGCAGCTGTACGCTCGCCATCCCCATCTCCCTTCGTTACAACCTGTCACTAAAAGACACATTCAAGATGGGCTGACTATGCGGCATTCATTAACCTGTTGAATCCTCCGCCCCCGCCTTTTTTATGGGGGAGGAGACGGGAGGATGAGAGATGGCCCCCCGCAGCGGGGGATAGCGTGGCAAAGCCATTTTCGTGATGCAGATTGCAAAAATGGCCCCGTTTTTATGTGCTCCAGACCCCAATACGGGTATTTCTGCAATGCAGATCACACAAATAACGGGTGGGGCGTAGACACAGGGAGGATGGAAAGGGGTTGTTAAAAAAGGAAACTCATCACCGTTAAGCCACCTAAGTGTATCCACGAGCACATCACCAAAAAGGACTGGTATATGAAAATCAAAACCGGCGCTCGCATCCTCGCGTTGTCTGCATTGACTACGATGATGTTTTCCGCCTCTGCCCTCGCCAAAATTGAAGAAGGTAAGCTGGTCATCTGGATTAACGGCGACAAAGGCTATAACGGTCTCGCCGAAGTGGGTAAGACGTTTGAAAAAGACACCGGCATTAAAGTTTCCATCGAACACCCGGATAAACTGGAAGAGAAATTCCCGCAGGTCGCGGCGACCGGCGACGGCCCGGACATCATTTTCTGGGCTCATGACCGTTTCGGTGGCTATGCGCAATCTGGCCTGCTGGCCGAAATCACCCCGGACAAAGCGTTCCAGGACAAACTCTATCCGTTTACCTGGGACGCCGTACGCTATAACGGCAAACTGATCGCCTACCCTATCGCGGTTGAAGCGCTGTCGCTGATTTACAACAAAGACCTGGTACCGACTCCGCCGAAAACCTGGGAAGAGATCCCGGCACTGGATAACGCACTGAAAGCGAAAGGTAAGAGCGCGTTGATGTTCAACCTGCAGGAACCGTACTTCACCTGGCCGCTGATTGCCGCTGACGGTGGGTATGCTTTCAAATTTGAAAACGGCAAGTATGACGTCAAAAACGTGGGCGTGGACAGCGCTGGCGCAAAAGCCGGTCTGGCCTTCCTGGTTGATCTCATCAAGAATAAACACATGAACGCCGATACCGATTACTCCATCGCGGAAGCAGCCTTCAACAAAGGCGAAACCGCGATGACCATCAACGGTCCGTGGGCGTGGTCGAACATCGATAAGAGCAAGATCAACTACGGCGTCACCCTGCTGCCAACGTTCAAAGGCAAAGCGTCTAAACCGTTCGTTGGCGTCCTGAGCGCCGGAATTAACGCCGCCAGCCCGAACAAAGAACTGGCAAAAGAGTTTCTCGAAAACTATCTGCTGACCGACCAGGGCCTGGACGAAGTGAACAAGGACAAACCGCTGGGCGCCGTGGCGCTGAAATCTTTCCAGGAAAAACTGGAGAAAGATCCGCGTATCGCTGCAACCATGGCGAACGCCCAGAAAGGCGAAATTATGCCGAATATCCCGCAGATGTCCGCTTTCTGGTATGCCGTACGCACCGCGGTTATCAACGCAGCTAGCGGTCGTCAGACCGTCGATGCCGCGCTGAAAGATGCACAGGCTCGCATCACCAAGTAATACAGTTTCCCTTATTTCTTAGGAAATAAGGTTTATTGAATACGTTGTTACACGAAATCATTCGCGCTACATCGAGGCGGCAAGAATGCAAATCCCCAGGAGCTTACATCGGTAAGTGACTGGGGTGCGCATCCGCAGCCAACAAAGAGGTAGCGCGAAGGATAAAGTGTAAAGAGGATGATCCCCATGGATGTCGTGAAAAAGAAACACTGGTGGCAAAGCCCGCAGCTGACATGGTCTGTGATTGGCTTGCTGTGCCTGCTGGTGGGTTACCTTGTCGTTTTGATGTACGCCCAGGGGGAGTACCTGTTTGCCATCCTGACGTTGATTTTAAGCTCAGCGGGTCTGTATATCTTTACCAACCGCAAGGCCTATGCCTGGCGCTATGTCTACCCAGGTCTCGCCGGGATGGGGCTGTTCGTCTTGTTCCCCTTGGTGTGTACTATCGCCATCGCCTTCACCAACTACAGTAGCACCAACCAACTGACCTTTGAACGCGCTCAGGCAGTGCTGATGGACCGCTCATTCCAGGCCGGTAAATCCTACAACTTCTCGCTGTTCCCAGCGGGAGATGAGTGGAAACTGGCGCTGACCGATGGTGAAAGCGGCAAAAATTATGTCTCCGACGCCTTCAGGCTGGGCGGTGAGCAGAAACTGGCCTTAAAAGACGGTGGCGCGCTGCCGGAAGGCGAACGCGCAAACCTGCGTATCATCACGCAAAACCGCACTGCGCTGAATCAGCTGACCGCCATCCTGCCTGACGACAGCAAAGTTGTCATGAGTTCACTGCGCCAGTTCTCCGGTACCCAGCCGCTGTATACGCTGGCGAACGATGGCACGCTGGCCAACAACCAGAGCGGCGTAAAATATCGTCCGAACAATGACGTCGGTTTCTACCAGTCCATCAATGCCGACGGTAGCTGGGGCGCGGAGAAGTTGAGCCCGGGTTACACCGTCGGGATCGGTTGGGATAACTTCACCCGCGTCTTTACCGACGAGGGGATTCAGAAACCGTTCTTCGCTATCTTCGTCTGGACGGTGGTCTTCTCAGTCCTGACCGTGATTCTGACCGTAGCCGTGGGCATGATCCTCGCCTGCCTCGTACAGTGGGAGTCCTTGAAAGGTAAAGCGATTTACCGCGTTCTGCTGATTCTGCCTTACGCCGTACCGTCGTTTATCTCGATTCTGATTTTCAAAGGGCTGTTCAACCAGAGCTTTGGCGAAATCAACATGATGCTCAGCGCGCTGTTCGGCATCAAACCCGCCTGGTTCAGCGACCCGACCACCGCGCGTTCGATGATCGTTATCGTCAACACCTGGCTGGGCTACCCGTACATGATGATTCTGTGCATGGGTCTGCTGAAAGCGATCCCTGACGACCTGTACGAAGCATCAGCAATGGACGGCGCTGGTCCGTTCCAGAACTTCTTTAAGATTACGCTGCCGCTGCTGATTAAGCCGCTGACGCCGCTGATGATCGCCAGCTTCGCCTTTAACTTTAACAACTTCGTGCTGATTCAGTTGTTAACCAACGGCGGTCCGGACCGTCTCGGCACCACCACCCCAGCCGGCTATACCGATCTGCTGGTCAGCTACACCTACCGTATCGCCTTTGAAGGCGGCGGCGGTCAGGACTTTGGTCTGGCGGCAGCTATCGCCACCCTGATCTTCCTGCTGGTGGGCGCACTGGCGATTGTTAACCTGAAAGCCACACGAATGAAATTTGATTAAGGAGGGCGCTGAATATGGCTATGGTACAACCTAAATCTCAGAAGCTGCGTTTACTCACCACGCACCTCCTGCTGCTGGTTTTCATTGCGGCGATTATGTTCCCGCTGCTGATGGTTATTGCTATCTCTCTGCGCGAGGGTAACTTCGCCACCGGTAGCCTGATCCCGGATCAGATCTCCTGGGAGCACTGGCGGCTGGCGCTGGGCTTCAGCGTCGAACACGCTGACGGCAGCGTTACGCCGCCACCTTTCCCGGTGCTGCTGTGGTTGTGGAACTCGGTGAAAGTGGCTGGGATCACCGCCATCGGTATTGTGGCGCTGTCCACGACCTGCGCCTATGCCTTCGCTCGTATGCGCTTCCCGGGCAAAGCGACCCTGCTGAAAGGGATGCTGATTTTCCAGATGTTCCCGGCGGTGCTGTCGCTGGTGGCGTTATACGCCTTGTTTGACCGCCTCGGCCAGTATTTGCCGTTTGTCGGCCTGAATACCCACGGCGGCGTCATCTTCGCCTATATGGGCGGGATTGCGCTGCACGTCTGGACGATTAAGGGCTACTTCGAAACCATCGACGGTTCGCTGGAAGAAGCAGCGGCGCTGGACGGCGCGACGCCGTGGCAAGCCTTTCGTCTGGTCCTGCTGCCGCTGTCGGTACCGATTCTGGCCGTCGTGTTTATTCTGTCGTTCATTGCCGCGATTACCGAAGTGCCGGTGGCCTCGCTGCTGCTGCGCGATGTAAACAGCTATACCCTGGCCGTAGGTATGCAACAGTATCTCAACCCGCAGAACTACCTGTGGGGCGACTTTGCCGCGGCGGCGGTGCTCTCCGCCATTCCGATTACGGTTGTCTTCCTGCTGGCCCAGCGTTGGCTGGTTAACGGCCTGACTGCAGGCGGAGTGAAAGGTTAAGTTTCATCGTTATACCCGCCCCAAATTTCAGCGGAGGGACGGTGCTTTAGTGGCTGTACACGAACCCCAACCGGGTACGGCAACTACCGCCCTCAACTGAAAAAGTAAGGCAAATGCCACTGCTATCCTCAACTGGCCCCTACATAAATTAAGTTTTGTGACTGTTGGTCAGCGGCCTCTGAAGGCCGCTTTTTTTATTCGCGTTTCAGCCGGTTGGAGTTACACAGCCACAGCGTAATCACCAGAATCAGGATCGCTGCCGAA
>NZ_JBCNNS010000005.1:0-73417 GCF_039594335.1 Raoultella sp. | reverse complement strand
AAAAAAGGCAAAAAAACCTTCATTCTGCATGATGGCCCTCCTTATGCGAATGGCAGCATTCATATTGGTCACTCGGTTAACAAGATTCTGAAAGACATTATCGTTAAGTCCAAAGGACTGACGGGCTATGACTCGCCTTACGTTCCGGGTTGGGACTGCCACGGTCTGCCGATCGAGTTAAAAGTGGAACAGGAATATGGCAAGCCGGGTGAGAAATTTACCGCTGCCGAATTCCGCGCCAAGTGCCGCGAATATGCAGCGGCCCAGGTTGACGGTCAGCGTAAAGACTTTATCCGCCTGGGCGTGCT
Organism: Raoultella sp.; assembly: GCF_039594335.1. Classification (NCBI taxonomy): domain Bacteria; kingdom Pseudomonadati; phylum Pseudomonadota; class Gammaproteobacteria; order Enterobacterales; family Enterobacteriaceae; genus Klebsiella; species Raoultella sp. Next base: position 73,109 of record NZ_JBCNNS010000005.1, on the reverse strand, counting down.
GGGCGACTGGTCACGTCCGTACCTGACCATGGACTTCAAAACGGAAGCCAATATTATCCGTGCGCTGGGTAAAATCATCGGCAACGGCCACCTGCACAAAGGCGCGAAGCCTGTGCACTGGTGCGTTGACTGCCGTTCCGCGCTGGCTGAAGCGGAAGTCGAGTATTACGACAAAACGTCTCCTTCTATCGACGTGGCTTTCCACGCGGTAGACAAAGCCGCAGTGCTGGCAAAATTTGGCGTTGCCGATCTCACCGGCCCGGTATCTCTGGTCATCTGGACCACCACCCCGTGGACCCTGCCAGCCAACCGCGCCATTTCCCTGTCGCCGGAATTCGACTATGCGCTGGTGCAGGTTGACGGTCAGGCGTTGGTCCTGGCAAAAGACCTGGTTGAAAGCGTAATGAAACGCGCTGGTATTGCGGACTACACCATCCTGGCGGCGGTGAAAGGCGATGCACTTGAATTGCTGCGCTTTAAGCATCCGTTCCTCGACTTCGACGTACCGGCAATCCTCGGCGATCACGTCACCCTGGATGCGGGTACCGGTGCGGTCCATACCGCCGGCGGCCACGGTCCGGACGACTACACCATCAGCCAGAAATACGGCCTGGAAATTGCCAACCCGGTGGGCCCGGACGGTTCCTACCTGCCTGGGACTTACCCATCGCTGGACGGTATCAACGTCTTTAAAGCCAACGACATTATTGTTGAGATGCTGCGTGACAGCGGCGCGCTGCTGCACGTTGAAAAGATGCAGCACAGCTATCCGTGCTGCTGGCGTCATAAGACACCTATCATCTTTCGTGCCACCCCGCAGTGGTTCGTCAGCATGGATCAGAAAGGCCTGCGCGCGCAGTCGCTGAAAGAGATCAAAGGCGTGCAGTGGATCCCGGACTGGGGCCAGGCACGTATCGAATCGATGGTCGCTAACCGTCCTGACTGGTGTATCTCCCGTCAGCGTACCTGGGGCGTACCGATGTCTCTGTTTGTGCACAAAGAGACTCAGGAACTGCACCCGAACACTCTGGAATTGATGGAAGAAGTGGCGAAGCGCGTCGAAGTGGATGGCATACAGGCGTGGTGGGATCTCGACTCCCGCGACATCCTGGGCGCTGACGCTGACAACTATGAGAAAGTGCCGGATACCCTGGACGTGTGGTTCGACTCCGGATCTACCCACTCTTCTGTCGTTGACGTACGCCCGGAATTTTCTGGTCACGCTGCCGATATGTATCTGGAAGGTTCTGATCAGCACCGCGGCTGGTTTATGTCCTCGCTGATGATCTCCACGGCGATGAAGGGCAAAGCGCCGTACCGCCAGGTGCTGACCCACGGTTTCACCGTTGATGGTCAGGGACGTAAAATGTCCAAATCCATCGGTAACACCGTCTCTCCGCAGGATGTGATGAACAAACTGGGCGCGGATATCCTGCGTCTGTGGGTCGCATCTACCGATTACACCGGCGAAATGGCGGTCTCTGATGAGATCCTCAAACGTGCTGCCGACAGCTATCGTCGTATCCGTAATACCGCGCGCTTCCTGCTGGCGAACCTTAATGGTTTCGATCCGGCTAAAGACATGGTGAAACCGGAAGAGATGGTGGTGCTCGATCGTTGGGCGGTAGGCTGTGCGCAGGCGGCGCAGGAAGATATCCTGAAAGCCTACGAATCGTATGATTTCCACGAAGTGGTGCAGCGTCTGATGCGTTTCTGCTCCATCGAAATGGGCTCGTTCTATCTCGACATCATCAAAGACCGGCAGTACACCGCGAAAGCGGACAGCGTGGCGCGTCGCAGCTGCCAGACCGCGCTGTTCCATATTGTGGAAGCGCTGGTTCGCTGGATGGCGCCGATCATGTCCTTTACCGCAGACGAAATCTGGGGCTACCTGCCGGGTTCCCGCGAGAAATACGTCTTCACCGGTGAGTGGTATGAAGGTCTGTTCGGCCTGGCCAACGACGAAGCGATGAACGACGACTTCTGGGACGATCTGCTGCAGGTGCGCGGCGAAGTCAACAAGGTCATCGAGCAGGCGCGCGCCGACAAGCTGGTAGGCGGTTCTCTTGAAGCCGCGGTAACGCTGTATGCCGATGCCGATCTGGCCACGAAGCTCAACGCGCTGGGTAGCGAATTACGATTTGTTCTGTTGACCTCCGGGGCGACGGTTGCCGATCATGCGCAGGCGCCAACTGATGCCTGGCAGAGTGAACTGCTGAAAGGTCTGAAAGTCGTGTTGAGTAAAGCCGAAGGTGAGAAATGCCCGCGTTGCTGGCATTACACCAGCGATGTCGGCAAGGTGGCGGAACACGCGGAAATCTGCGGCCGCTGTGTCAGCAACGTCGCCGGTGACGGCGAAAAACGTAAGTTTGCCTGATGAGTAAATCTGTCTGTTCAACGGGGCTACGCTGGCTTTGGGTCGTCGTTGCCGTGCTGATTATTGACCTGGGCAGTAAATTCCTGATCCTCCAGAACTTTGCTCTGGGGGATACGGTATCGCTGTTCCCGTCGCTTAATTTGCATTATGCGCGTAACTATGGCGCCGCTTTTAGTTTCCTTGCCGATAGCGGCGGCTGGCAGCGCTGGTTCTTTGCTGGTATTGCCATCGGGATCTGCGTGATTCTGGCGGTATTGATGTATCGCTCAAAGGCCACGAAAAAGCTGAACAACATTGCCTACGCGCTGATTATCGGCGGCGCGCTGGGGAACTTGTTTGATCGCTTATGGCATGGTTTTGTCGTCGATATGATTGATTTCTACGTCGGGGACTGGCATTTCGCCACCTTCAACCTGGCCGATACCGCAATTTGTATCGGCGCGGCGCTGATTGTGCTGGAGGGGTTCTTACCTTCCGGTGCGAAAAAAGCATCATAAAAAAATTGCCGGATAGCGACGCGAAAGCGTCTTATCCGGCCTACAGTATACATCGGCGTTTGTCGGCCTGGTAAGTACAGCGCCAGCGGGCAAACAAGCGGCGGCAATGTAAAAGAGCAAACCTGCATGTCAAACTCTGTACAAAGCAACAGCGCGGTGCTGGTGCATTTCACGTTGAAACTTGATGACGGCTCCACCGCGGAGTCTACACGCAACAACGGTAAGCCCGCGCTGTTTCGTCTCGGCGATGCATCGCTTTCCGAAGGCCTGGAACAGCATCTGCTAGGGTTGAAAGCCGGGGACAAAACCAACTTTTCGCTTGAGCCCGATGCTGCGTTTGGCATACCAAGCCCGGATCTTATCCAGTACTTTTCCCGTCGTGAATTTATCGATGCGGGCGAGCCGGAAATCGGCGCGATTATGCTCTTTACCGCAATGGATGGCAGCGAGATGCCCGGCGTGATTCGGGACGTGAACGGCGATTCGATCACCGTGGATTTCAACCACCCGCTGGCCGGGCGTACCGTCCATTTTGATATTGAAGTGCTGGAAATCGATCCGGCGCTGGAGGAGTGAAATGCAGATCCTGTTGGCTAACCCGCGCGGCTTCTGCGCCGGCGTTGACCGCGCTATCAGCATTGTTGAAAACGCGCTGACGCTCTACGGTGCACCGATCTATGTGCGCCATGAAGTGGTGCATAACCGCTATGTGGTCGATAGTCTGCGCAAGCGCGGCGCCATTTTTATCGAACAGATTAGCGAAGTGCCTGACGGCGCGATCCTGATTTTCTCCGCGCACGGCGTTTCTCAGGCGGTGCGTAATGAAGCGAAAAACCGCGATCTGACGGTCTTCGACGCGACCTGTCCACTGGTGACGAAAGTGCACATGGAAGTCGCCCGCGCCAGCCGTCGTGGCGAAGAGTCGATCCTGATTGGCCATGCCGGTCACCCGGAAGTTGAAGGGACGATGGGCCAGTACAGCAACCCGGAAGGGGGAATGTATCTGGTGGAATCGCCCGACGATGTCTGGACGCTGGATGTGAAAAATGACGCCCGGCTGTCATTTATGACCCAGACCACTCTCTCGGTAGATGACACTTCGGATGTGATCGACGCGCTGCGCGAACGCTTCCCGAAAATCGTCGGGCCGCGTAAAGACGATATCTGTTACGCAACCACCAACCGTCAGGAAGCGGTGCGCGCGCTGGCGGAGCAGGCTGATGTCGTGCTGGTGGTCGGGTCGAAAAATTCCTCTAACTCCAACCGTCTTGCGGAGCTCGCTCAGCGGATGGGGAAAGCGGCCTATCTGATTGACGACGCGACGGATATTCAGGAAGCGTGGGTCAAAGAGGCCGCGTGCGTTGGCGTGACTGCAGGCGCATCGGCCCCGGATATCCTGGTGCAGAACGTGATCGCGCGTCTGCAGGCGCTGGGCGGCGGAGAAGCTGTCCCCCTGGAAGGGCGTGAAGAGAATATCGTTTTCGAAGTACCGAAAGAGCTACGGGTTGATGTCCGTGAAGTAGACTAAGTTCTTGTGCCAGCAGATGTGAGAAGATGCCAGACTTAACGTCTGGCATTTTTTTGGGAGAAACGATGCGCTTACCGATCATTCTTGATACCGATCCCGGCATTGACGACGCAGCGGCGATCGCCGCTGCGCTGTTTGCCCCCGAGCTTGATCTGCAGCTGATGACGACGGTGGCAGGGAACGTGTCGGTGGAAAAAACCACGTGTAACGCCCTGCAGCTGCTGCATTTCTGGCAGGCGAAGGTTCCGCTGGCTCAGGGGGCGTCGATGCCGCTTTTGCGCCCGCTGCGTGATGCGGCCTCCGTGCACGGTGAGTCCGGCATGGAAGGATATGATTTTGTCGAGCATGACTGCCAGCCATTGCCGAAACCGGCCTTTCAGGCCATTCGAGACGCACTGATGCATGCCCAGGAGCCCATTACGCTGGTGGCGATTGGTCCGTTGACCAATATTGCGCTGCTGCTGACGCAGTACCCGGAATGCCGCTTTAATATTCGCCGGCTGGTGATCATGGGAGGGTCTGCCGGGCGTGGTAACTTCACGCCCAATGCGGAGTTTAATATTGCTATCGACCCGGAAGCCGCAGCCAGCGTATTCCGCAGTGGTCTGGAGATCGTGATGTGCGGTCTCGACGTGACGAACCGTGCAATGCTGACGCCCGAGTACCTCGCCACACTGCCCACGTTGAACAAGACCGGAAAGATGCTTCACGCGCTGTTCAGCCATTATCGCAGCGGCAGCATGAGCAGCGGGCTGCGTATGCATGACCTGTGCGCCATTGCGTGGCTGGTGCGCCCTGAGCTGTTTACCCTGCAACCGTGCTTTGTGACGGTGGAAACGCAGGGGACCTGGACATCCGGCACCACCGTCGTTGATATCGAAGGGCGACTCGGGCAGCCGGCGAACGCCAGGGTTGCGCTGGAGCTGGATGTGGACGGTTTTCAGCGCTGGGTGGCGGAAGTGTTGGCCCTGGCGCCGTAAACGGCCTGGCGACCATCAATTTTCTCGCTCAGATAATCAATCATGGCGCGCATTCTGGCGGGCATATGTTTATTGCCCGACCACAGCAGCCACAGCTGTCCGCTATAACTACTGATAAACTCCCATTCCGCCAGGACCTGCACGATATCGCCCCGGGCCAGCGCGTCGTGAGCGGTAAACAGCGGCAGGCTGCCAATACCTAAATGCTGCTTCACCGCATCAAGGCGTACGGCAGTATGGTTGGCGGCGTAGCGTCCGTGAGTGTGGATAGTTTCCGTTTTTCCCGCCCGTCGGAATTTCCAGCGTGAGTCGGCCGGTGTTTCGCCCAGGCTAATGCAGCTGTGGGTGCGCAGTTCCACCGGCGTTTGCGGCGTGCCGTGTTGCTGCAAATAGTCCGGTGTGGCGCAGATCACGTGGGTCACTGGCATCAGCGGTTTGCCGTGCAGCCCGGGAGAGGGGCTGTGGGTAATACGCAGCGCCAGATCAATACCCTCATCAATCAGATCCAGATAGCGGTCCTCAAGCCGCAGGCAGACATCTACGTCGGGGTAACGGGTGAGAAATTCCGTCATTAACGGATGAATCACAAAACGCCCGACGGCTTTTGGTACGCAGAGGGTGAGTTTTCCTTGCGCCACCTCCTGCGTACTGCTGGCGGAATCCATCGCCTGGCGAGCCGATTCCAGCATCTCCAGCGCGTGCGCATAGACCGTTTTTCCGGCATCGCTCAGGCGTAATTTACGTGTGCTGCGGTGCAGCAGCTTACAGCCCATTTCCTGTTCCAGCCGCGAGACGCTGCGACTGACCGCCGAAGGCGTCGCCCCGGAAAGGCGGGCGACGGCAGAAAAGCTGCCCTGGTCGACAATTTGCACGAACAGGGCAAGGTCGGGGAGTAAATTGAGGTTCATTTATGCCCTTGAGGCAAAAGTGCATTGATGAATGACGGGATTATCGCCATGGATAATATCAATATACTGTCCTGACTAAGCGGAGGACAACCATGACTGAACGTCTTTATTACACCTGCGATGAGATCGAGGCACGAGCCCTGGTCGTGCGTTGCCAGGCTGAGGCCGATGGCCGTTACGCCATTGAATTGAACCAGACCCTGTTTCATCCGCAGGGCGGCGGGCAGCCGGCCGATCGCGGTTGGATCGGCGGCATTGCCGTTGAAGGGGTGGTGGCGCGAGGCGACAACGTTATGCACATTGTCGCGCAACCGCTGCCGACTGGAGAGGTGACGATTCGGGTGGATGAAGCTGCCCGGCACCTGCATTCGCGGTTGCACTCTGCAGGACATCTGATCGGCCTGGCGGGAGAACGCGCCGGCTGGCGTCCCACCAAAGCGCATCACTGGCCTGGAGAAGGGCGGATAACTTTCACCCCTATTGAATCCGCTATCCTGCCGGAGGCTAGCGCGCTTCTGGCGACGATCGCGGGCTGGCAGGCGGAAAATCTGCCGCGGCATTTGACTTTTGCGGAGGGGTTGCGTCAGGTCGGATTTGGTCCATTACCGGCCTATCCCTGCGGCGGAACGCATGTTGCTAGCCTGTCTGAGCTGGGGAGTGTGACGATTACTCAGGTGAAAATCAAAAAAGGCCAGCTGATCGTGAGTTATACCCTGGCGTGAACCGGGTCGCGATTTTACGCTGTCAGACTTCAATGAAACGAGCGAAGCGGGGCTGGTTCCGAGCATCCTGCAGCTTTCATCGGGGAATATCGGGTACGCAACCACGATAAAGGCCTGATATTGATGCCAGCGTATTGTTTTTACTGATATCGAACGCCGTTTGTCATAAATTTCTAATTATCGGTGTTTTACAGTAGCGGCTCATCGATGGGCTGGTTAATCTGGAAACAATTTACGTTAAGTTAACAAAAGAGAATAGCTATGCATGATGCACAAATCCGCGTGGCCATCGCAGGCGCGGGCGGCCGGATGGGACGCCAGTTAATTCAGGCGGTACAGCAGATGGACGGCGTGGCACTGGGCGCTGCGCTGGAGCGCGAAGGTTCTTCCCTCCTTGGTAGCGATGCCGGTGAGTTGGCCGGTGTCGGTAAAGCCGGTGTCGCGGTGCAAAGCAGTCTTACGGCGGTCAAAGATGATTTTGATGTGCTGATCGATTTCACCCGTCCGGAAGGTACGTTAAGTCACCTTGCTTTCTGCCGCGAACACGGCAAAGGGATGGTGATTGGTACCACCGGTTTTGATGAGGCGGGGAAACAGGCCATTCGCGAAGCGGCGCAGGAAATTGCCATCGTTTTCGCGGCTAACTTCAGCGTCGGTGTCAACGTGCTGTTAAAGCTGCTGGAAAAAGCGGCGAAGGTGATGGGCGACTACACCGATATTGAGATCATTGAAGCGCACCACCGCCACAAAGTGGACGCGCCGTCGGGTACTGCCCTGGCGATGGGCGAGGCGATTGCCGGTGCGCTGAACAAAGATCTGAAGGATTGTGCGGTTTACAGCCGTGAAGGCCATACCGGCGAACGCGTCCCGGGGACTATTGGTTTCGCCACCGTGCGTGCCGGGGATATTGTTGGTGAACATACCGCAATGTTTGCCGATATTGGTGAGCGTATTGAAATCAGCCACAAGGCATCCAGCCGGATGACTTTTGCTAATGGTGCCGTTCGTTCTGCATTGTGGTTAAAAGATAAGAAATCTGGTCTTTTTGATATGCGAGACGTGCTTGAACTCAATGCTTTATAAGTTTTATGACCTATCGTGATGTGGTTATTGCAATCAATATGTAATTGATTGCAAAGGGCAATGTTTTATTGCCCTTTTTATTTTTAGTCATTTCGTTAATTTAAACTGATGAAGTATCTGTAACATTAGCTTACCCCTTCGTTTTTTGTTGTGTTATTGTAAATTTTGACCATTCAGTCTACTTTTTTGCTCTTGCACGCGCTGTTTTGCAATCTTTCTGCTCCGCAAGCGTTTTCTCTGTATAGTTTGTTGATCTTTTTGCCTGCTAACGCCGGGCTGAGAGGTCAGTGACGTGAAAAGAGATAAAAAATATCGGCTTTAAGTTGACTTTTACCCGACATCTCTCCAGAATGCCGCCGTTTGCCAGAAATCCATAGGTAAGCAAATTTGCATTGATTCATGGCATGCACATGCATTAATATGCAAATAAAGTGAGTGAATATTCTCTGGAGGGTGTTTTGATTAAGTCAGCGCTATTGGTTCTGGAAGACGGAACCCAGTTTCACGGTCGGGCCATCGGGGCAACGGGCACGGCGGTTGGGGAAGTCGTTTTCAATACTTCAATGACCGGTTATCAAGAAATCCTCACTGATCCTTCCTATTCCCGCCAAATTGTCACTCTTACTTATCCCCATATTGGTAATGTCGGCACCAACGCCAGTGATGAAGAATCTTCTCAGGTACATGCGCAGGGTCTGGTCATTCGCGACCTGCCGCTGATTGCCAGCAACTTCCGCAATACTGAAGACCTCTCTTCTTACCTGAAACGCCATAACATCGTGGCGATTGCCGATATCGATACCCGTAAGCTGACGCGTTTGCTGCGTGAAAAAGGCGCACAGAACGGTTGCATCATTGTGGGTGATAACCTGGATGCGCAGCTGGCACTGGAAAAAGCCAAAGCGTTCCCTGGCCTGAACGGGATGGACCTGGCGAAAGAAGTCACCACTTCAGAAACCTACAGCTGGACGCAAGGGAGCTGGACGCTGGCAGGTGACCTGCCGGAAGCGAAGGCGGAAAGCGAGCTGCCGTTCCATGTTGTAGCCTACGATTTTGGCGCCAAACGCAACATTCTGCGTATGCTGGTTGACCGCGGCTGCCGCCTGACAGTTGTACCGGCGCAAACCTCTGCCGAAGAGGTGCTGAAGATGAATCCGGACGGTATCTTCCTGTCCAACGGTCCAGGCGACCCGGCGCCGTGCGATTACGCTATTACTGCGATTGAGAAATTCCTCGAGACCGATATTCCGGTATTCGGTATCTGCCTCGGCCATCAGTTGCTGGCGCTGGCGAGCGGTGCGAAGACTGTTAAGATGAAGTTCGGCCACCATGGCGGCAACCACCCGGTTAAAGATATCGATAATAATGTGGTGATGATTACCGCCCAGAACCACGGTTTTGCGGTAGACGAAGTCTCCATGCCGGATAATCTGCGCGTGACCCACAAGTCGTTGTTCGATGGGACTCTGCAGGGCATCCACCGCACTGACAAACCGGCGTTTAGTTTCCAGGGCCACCCGGAAGCGAGCCCGGGCCCGCACGATGCCGCGCCGTTGTTCGACCATTTCATTGAGTTAATTGAGCAGTACCGCCAGTCCGCGAAATAATCAGGAGAAAAAAGCCATGCCAAAACGTACAGATATAAAAAGCATCCTGATTCTTGGCGCTGGCCCGATCGTTATCGGCCAGGCTTGTGAATTTGACTACTCTGGCGCTCAGGCCTGTAAGGCCCTGCGTGAAGAAGGTTACCGTGTCATTCTGGTGAACTCGAACCCGGCCACCATCATGACCGACCCGGAAATGGCCGATGCGACCTATATTGAGCCGATCCACTGGGAAGTGGTACGCAAAATCATCGAAAAAGAGCGTCCGGATGCGGTTCTGCCGACCATGGGCGGCCAGACCGCGCTGAACTGCGCGCTGGAGCTGGAGCGTCAGGGCGTGCTGGCTGAATTCGGTGTCACCATGATCGGCGCTACCGCCGATGCGATTGATAAAGCCGAAGACCGCCGCCGCTTCGATGTGGCGATGAAGAAAATCGGTCTGGATACCGCGCGTTCCGGGATTGCGCACACCATGGAAGAAGCGCTGGCGGTAGCCGCTGACGTGGGCTATCCGTGCATCATTCGTCCCTCCTTTACCATGGGCGGCACCGGCGGCGGTATCGCTTATAACCGTGAAGAGTTCGAAGAAATTTGTACCCGCGGTCTGGATCTCTCTCCGACCAACGAGCTGCTGATTGATGAATCGCTGATCGGCTGGAAAGAGTACGAAATGGAAGTGGTGCGCGATAAGAACGATAACTGCATCATCGTCTGCTCCATTGAAAACTTCGACGCTATGGGTATCCACACCGGTGACTCTATCACCGTTGCACCGGCGCAAACCCTGACCGATAAAGAATACCAGGTGATGCGTAACGCTTCGATGGCGGTGCTGCGCGAAATTGGCGTGGAAACCGGGGGGTCTAACGTTCAGTTCTCCGTTAACCCGAAAGACGGCCGCCTGATTGTTATCGAAATGAACCCGCGCGTATCACGCTCCTCTGCGCTGGCATCCAAAGCGACCGGCTTCCCGATTGCCAAAGTGGCGGCCAAACTGGCGGTGGGCTACACCCTGGATGAGCTGATGAACGACATCACCGGCGGTCGTACACCGGCCTCGTTCGAACCGTCCATCGACTATGTCGTGACCAAGATTCCTCGCTTTAACTTTGAAAAATTCGTCGGCAGCAACGACCGCCTGACCACCCAAATGAAATCCGTGGGTGAAGTGATGGCGATTGGCCGCACTCAGCAGGAATCTCTGCAGAAAGCGCTGCGCGGCCTGGAAGTCGGTGCCACCGGTTTCGATCCGAAAGTCAGTCTCGACGACCCGGAAGCGCTGACCAAAATTCGTCGTGAGCTGAAAGATGCCGGCGCCGAGCGTATCTGGTACATCGCCGATGCGTTCCGCGCGGGGCTGTCTGTGGACGGCGTTTTCAACCTGACCAACATCGACCGCTGGTTCCTGGTACAAATTGAAGAGCTGGTACGTCTGGAAGAGAACGTGGCTGACCTCGGCATCACCGGTCTTACGCCTGACTTCCTGCGTCAGCTGAAGCGTAAAGGCTTTGCCGACGCGCGTCTGGCTAAGCTGGCGGGCGTTCGTGAAGGCGAAATCCGCAAGCTGCGCGACCAGTACGACCTGCACCCGGTCTACAAGCGTGTAGATACCTGCGCGGCGGAGTTTGCTACTGATACCGCCTACATGTACTCCACCTATGAAGACGAGTGTGAAGCGAACCCGTCTGTCGACCGCGATAAAATCATGGTCCTCGGCGGCGGTCCGAACCGTATTGGCCAGGGCATCGAATTCGACTACTGCTGCGTACACGCCTCGCTGGCGCTGCGCGAAGACGGTTACGAAACCATTATGGTTAACTGTAACCCGGAAACCGTCTCTACCGACTACGACACCTCTGACCGTCTGTACTTTGAGCCGGTCACGCTGGAAGACGTGCTGGAAATCGTGCGCATTGAGAAGCCAAAAGGCGTCATCGTGCAGTACGGTGGCCAGACGCCGCTGAAACTGGCGCGTGCGCTGGAAGCGGCCGGCGTACCGGTTATCGGCACCAGCCCGGATGCGATTGACCGTGCGGAAGACCGCGAGCGTTTCCAGCAGGCGGTTGACCGTCTGAAGCTGAAACAGCCGGCCAACGCCACCGTTACGGCTATCGAGCAGGCGGTAGAGAAAGCGAAAGAGATTGGCTACCCGCTGGTGGTTCGTCCGTCCTACGTCCTCGGTGGCCGGGCGATGGAAATCGTCTACGACGAAGCCGACCTGCGTCGTTACTTCCAGACCGCGGTCAGCGTCTCTAACGATGCGCCGGTCCTGCTGGACCGCTTCCTTGACGATGCGGTTGAAGTCGACGTTGACGCTATTTGCGACGGCGAAATGGTGCTGATTGGCGGCATTATGGAGCACATCGAGCAGGCGGGCGTGCACTCGGGCGACTCCGCATGTTCTCTGCCGGCCTACACCCTGAGCAAAGAAATTCAGGATGTGATGCGCGAGCAGGTACAGAAGCTGGCCTTCGAGTTGCAGGTCCGTGGCCTGATGAACGTCCAGTTTGCGGTGAAGAACAACGAAGTGTATCTGATTGAAGTGAACCCGCGTGCGGCGCGTACCGTCCCGTTCGTCTCGAAAGCCACCGGTATCCCGCTGGCCAAAGTCGCGGCGCGGGTGATGGCTGGTCAGACTCTGACACAGCAAGGCGTCACCAAAGAGATTATCCCGCCGTACTACTCGGTGAAAGAAGTGGTGCTGCCGTTCAACAAATTCCCGGGCGTTGACCCGCTGTTAGGGCCAGAAATGCGCTCTACCGGGGAAGTGATGGGGGTGGGCCGTACTTTCGCTGAAGCGTTCGCAAAAGCGCAGCTGGGCAGCAGCTCAACGATGAAAAAACAGGGACGCGCGCTGCTCTCCGTTCGTGAAGGCGACAAAGAGCGTGTCGTTGACCTGGCGGCGAAACTGCTGAAGTTCGGTTTCGAACTGGATGCGACTCACGGCACCGCGATTGTGCTGGGTGAAGCGGGCATCAACCCACGTCTGGTGAACAAGGTACATGAAGGTCGTCCGCACATTCAGGACCGTATCAAGAATGGCGAATACACCTACATCATCAACACCACTGAAGGTCGTCAGGCGATTGAAGACTCCAAGCTTATTCGCCGTAGCGCCCTGCAGTACAAAGTGCATTACGACACCACCCTGAACGGCGGTTTCGCGACGGCAATGGCGCTCAACGCCAACGCCATCGAGAAAGTGACCTCGGTTCAGGAAATGCACGCGCAAATTAAAAAGTAAGCCGCCTCATTAGAACCGGGTCGCGGGACAACAAGGGCTGACGAGAAATCGTCGGCCTTTTTTATCCGCGCCATCTTCGGAGAGTTCTGCTTTTAACCGCCCGTCCGGTGAGGCTAACTAGAGTTAGCCATAACGATATCAATTGACGGAAAGACAGGAGGATACAATGCGGAACAAAATTCTGATGGCATCCGCGCTGGCGGCGACGACAATGTTGTTTGTGGCGGGCTGTTCATCGAACCAGTCGCTGAAAACGACCGACGGTAAAACGATCGTGACTGATGGCAAGCCGCAGGTGGATGATGACACCGGCATGGTATCGTACAAAAATGCGGAAACCGGTCGGACTGAACAGATCAATCGCGATCAGGTGAAGTCGATGGACGAACTGGATAACTAAGGGGTATCCGGGGCCCCGCGAAGGATCTCGTGGGGCCGGTTATGACGGGACAGCTACAGCAGAGCGTTATCTATCTTCACGATAATTTTGCGCAGCGGCGCGCCGGCATCCATCGCGCCCATCGGGCGGTGCAGTTCGCCCGGGAACAAAATGGCCAGCTCTTCCGGGTGCAGATGAATCAGCGTTTCGCTGCTGATTGCCTCACAAAAGCCAATATCGTGGGCCTCCTTGAACGGCCCTACCGGCGCGATTGACAGACCTTTGTTACCGGCGCCGATAATCTCAACGCCCGCCAGGACAATATGAATATCAATATACTGATGATGAAATTCCGGACGTTGCTCTGCCAGCGGGCGCGTCTGGCTCTCGACGACGGTAAAAAACAGGTTATCGCCATCGACCGTATATTTGCCCGGAGGAAGGGTATGGGGATCCTGCTGCGCAACAGCCTGTAGCGCTTTTTTGATCACTGCCGGATAGAATGCATTTTTGGCGGCGGCGCTTAAGGTATCAATAATCATGCCGGAACTCCCTGGGCAGGTTGAGGCGTAAGTAATGTGAGCGATTGCGCCACGATGGTGGCGACGTCGGGGGAGATATCGACGGCAACAACATCTCCCTCGCTGGCGTCCGGCGTTTCCAGGGCGGCAAACTGGCTGCGCAGCAGCGCTTCCGGCATAAAGTGGCCCTTACGTTGCTGCATGCGCTGGAGAATGCACTCATACTCCCCGGTCAACCACAGAAAACGCAGATTATCGCTGCCTTCACGCAGGCGATCGCGATAGCGTTTTTTCAACGCTGAGCACACCAGTACCCCGCATTCATTCTTTTGTTCCAGACTGAAAATCACGTCGGCGATGCGTTCCAGCCAGGGTTGGCGATCGTCATCATCGAGCGGTTGGCTGACGGCCATTTTGATGATGTTCTGCCGTGGATGAAGGTCATCGCCATCAATAAACTTTGCGCCAAGCGCCTGGGCCAGCGCCTGACCAACGGTGGTTTTGCCGGTGCCTGACACGCCCATCAAAATAATGCATTGCCCTGCCATAATACGCTCCTTAATCAGACGGCAACCAGCATGCCGCCGTCGACAAACAACAGATGACCATTGACGAAATCGGATGCGCTGGAGGAGAGAAACACCGCCGCACCGACCAGTTCTTGCGGATCGCCCCAGCGGTTGGCAGGCGTGCGTTTGCACAACCAGTCGGTAAAGGCGCGATCGTCCACCAGTGCCTGGGTCATGGCGGTTTTAAAGTAGCCCGGTGCGATACCGTTGACCTGAATGTTATAGCGCGCCAGTTCGACGCACATGCCGCGGGTCAACATTTTGACCGCCCCTTTGGCGGCGGCATAGGGCGTAATGGTGTCGCGTCCCAGTTCGCTCTGCATGGAACAGATATTGACGATTTTCCCGCGTTGGCGGCTCACCATGCGCTTAGCCACGGCCTGTGAGACCAGAAATACCGCGGTCTGGTTAACGGAAATAACATCATTCCACTCCTCGACCGGAAATTCGGTAAACGGATGGCGACGCTGAATACCCGCATTATTAAATAACACGTCAATAGCGCCGGTTTCGTCTTCGATTTTAGCAATCGCATTTTCAACAGCATCGGCATCGGTCACATTAAATACGGCCGAATGGGCAATCGCGCCTTCATCACGTAATTTCATCACCGCATCATCGGCCCGGGACACTGAAATATCGTTGATAATAATTTCTGCGCCATATTGTGCAAGGCCTTGCGCCATGACAAAACCAATGCCTTGTCCTGCGCCAGTAATTAAAATACGTTTGCCTTGTAAGCTGAAAAGATCTTTCATCTTGATATCCTGATTAACGGCTGAATATAAATGATGCTGTGCGTTTTAATTCCTGACTGGCAAAAAACAGACCGCAACAACCTGTGCTCTATATCACGGATTTTCGCCGCTTAAATCTGTGATGGAGATCACTCAAAATCGTGTTACGAAAAAGGGTTACGTTAAACGTGAAGTCGGGTGGAAATTACCGTGACTCAAGGGGTTAACGCAGAAAGGGGCCGATTCTCTTTTTCTTCAGCGGCAGGCATAATGGCCTGATGCAGTGGATGTATTTGACGGGTCGATAGATGAAAGCACAACGCATTACGCTCAATGATATTGCAGCGCTGGCTGGCGTAACCAAAATGACCGTCAGCCGCTATTTACGTACGCCGGATAAAGTGAAACCGGAGACGGCGGAGCGTATCGCCAGCGTGATTGCGGAAATTGGTTACGAGCCCGATCCCGACAATCCGGCGATGACCAGCGTCGCCGTCCCACGCATCGGCGTGCTGATTCCCTCTTTTCACAATCAAATCTTCGCTGACCTGCTGGCTGGTATCGAGTCGGTAACCGCGGCTCATGGCTATCAGACGCTGGTGGTTAATTACGATTACGACCGCCAGCGTGAAGAGGAGCAGATTGCCGCCGTCCTGGCCTTTCATGTCAAAGGCTTGTTGCTGACGGAGTCGCTCCATACGCTGCGGGCGGATAAGTATCTGAATGCGGCGAAGATCCCGGTCGCGGAAGTGATGGGGCTGGCGGAGAATCCCGGGCGGATCAATGTTGGTTTCGACAACTTTAAAGCCGGTTTTGACATGACCACGATGCTGCTGGCGAGCGGTAAACGACGCATTATCTATTTTGGTTCGATGTCCGATGTGCGCGATGAACAGCGCTACGCTGGCTACTGTCAGGTGATGGAGAATGCCGGACTGCCGACGGGGCGCATTGCCCCCAACAAGGTGTCGTCGGTGTCGATTGGCACCGGCATGATGAATCTGGCGCGGCAGATGTACGCAGCGATGGACGGGATTCTCTGTACCAATGATGACCTGGCGGTGGGCGTGTTACAGGAGTGCCTTGCTTCGGGTATCGCTGTGCCGCAGGAGCTGGCGATCGCGGGTTTTCACGGTCTGGAGATTGGTCAGATCGTTACCCCGCGCCTGGCCAGCGTTCTGACCCCGCGCTATGAAATGGGTAAAGTGGCCACTGAGATTTTAATTAAAAAAATCAAAGGATTGCCAACCATAGAGAAAGTGGATCTGCACTATCGCCTGTCGATGGGCGAAACCATTTAATCCTCCCTGAACAGCGGCGCAGGTGTGTTAGCAGGACGTTAACGCATCGTCGCACGTCCCCGCGTAAAACCTGGTTTTTGTCTTAACGATCACGGACCCGGTAACAGCAATTTTTAACACGATTCAGCGTGATGCAGATCGCAAAACGTTCGGCTAAAAAACCGTTTGATAGTGGCTACCGTCGTAATGAACCATCAAACAGGTGATCTGATGAAGAGTACTATTACCCGCGCCGTTCTCTTAGTGGCCCCCGTTATCGATGCTTTGCAGGAACAGCTGGCGGCCGACTTCTCGCTGCTGCGTCTGTACGAGCAGGAGGATCCCATCGTCTTTCTGCGTGAGCAAGGAGAGACTATTGCAGCCGTGGTCACCCGAGGGGATATCGGGGTGCAAAACAGCGTCCTCGAACTGCTGCCACACGTGGGTCTGATCGCCATTTTCGGCGTTGGCACCGATGCGGTGGATTTAGAGTATGTTCGTTCCCGGCAGATTCAGGTCTCAATCACTTCCGGCGTGCTGACCAATGACGTGGCGGACCTGGCGATGGGGCTACTGTTGGCCGGTTCCCGCAACCTGTGCCAGGGCGATCGTTTTGTACGTGAAGGCCGTTGGGAGAAAGGGGGCATGCCGCTGGCGACCCAGGTGAGCGGTAAACGTATCGGTCTGCTGGGGATGGGGAATATTGGTCAGGCGATTGCCCGCCGCGCCCGCAGTTTCGATATGCAGGTGCTTTATAACGACCGTAAGCCGATCCCGGGACTGGATTACCAGTGGTGCGCCGATCTGCATACGCTGGCCCATGAGAGTGATTTTCTGGTGATAGCCGCCTCCGGCGGTGAAGCAAACCGCGGGCTGATCGATTTTTCAGTCTTCAATGTCATGCCGAAACATGCATGGTTGATTAATGTCGCCCGCGGTTCGCTGGTGGATGAAAAGGCGTTGATTCAGGCGTTACAACGCGGTGTTATCGCCGGCGCCGCGCTCGATGTTTTTGACGATGAGCCGCATGTTCCGGCGGAATTGATCGCGCTCGATAATGTGGTGTTGCAACCGCACGTCGCCAGCGCAACCCATGAAACCCGGCAGAAAATGAGCTCAGTGGTATTCGCAAACGTGACGGCTTATTTCTCCGGTAACGTATTGCCGAACGCCATTAATTAATTTTCATCTCTTATTTCTGTGCCCAGCTCTAATTTAATCACAACAATAACCTCTGCATAGAGAGTGCGAAATATGAACGATAAAATTCCCAGCACCCGCTGGCTGCGTATTATTACGCCGGTATTGATCGCCTGTATTATTTCGTTTATGGATCGGGTCAATATTAGTTTTGCTTTGCCCGGTGGCATGGAAGCTGATTTAGGTATTACCAGTCAAATGGCCGGGGTGGCCAGTGGAATATTTTTTATTGGTTATTTATTTCTGCAAATACCCGGTGGGCGTATTGCGGTAAATGGTAGCGGTAAACGCTTTATTGCCTGGTCGCTGTTGGCCTGGGCGGTGGTGTCGATTGCCACCGGCTTTGTGACCCATGAATATCAATTGCTGGTCCTGCGCTTTATTCTCGGCGTATCCGAAGGCGGGATGCTGCCAGTGGTGCTAACGATGGTCAGCAACTGGTTCCCGGAAAAAGAGCTGGGGCGGGCTAACGCCTTTGTCATGATGTTCGCGCCGCTAGGTGGCATGCTCACCGCACCGGTCTCAGGGGCGATTATTGCCGCCCTCGACTGGCGCTGGCTGTTTATTATTGAAGGCCTGCTCTCGGTGGTGGTGCTGGCAGTATGGTGGTTTATGATCAGCGACCGTCCGGAAGAAGCGCGCTGGCTGCCGGAGAAAGAGCGTCACTATCTGGTGACTACCCTGGCCGCAGAGCGGGCGGCAAAGCTGGCGGAAGATGCGGTCAGCAACGCGCCGGTCAAAGATGTTTTCCGCAATAGCGGACTGATGAAACTGGTTATCCTCAACTTTTTCTATCAGACCGGCGATTACGGCTACACTTTGTGGCTGCCGACCATTCTTAAAGGCCTGACCGGCGGCAGTATGGCTAGCGTCGGTTTTCTGGCGGTGCTGCCATTTGTGGCCACGCTGGCGGGCATCTATGTGATTTCGCTATTCAGCGATCGCAGCGGCAAACGTCGCCTGTGGGTGCGCTTCTCGCTCTACAGCTTTGCCGCGGCGCTGGTGGCCTCGGTGATACTGCGCGAGCACGTTGTGGCAGCCTATATTGCGCTGGTGATTTGTGGTTTCTTCCTTAAATCGGCCACCAGCCCGTTCTGGTCGATGCCGGGGCGCATCGCTTCCGCGGAAGTCGCCGGTAGCGCGCGTGGCGTGATTAATGGCCTGGGGAATCTCGGCGGCTTCTGCGGTCCTTATCTGGTGGGAGTGATGATCTATCTGTATGGTCAGAACGTGGCGGTCTGCGCGCTGGCAGGATCGCTCATTATTGCCGGGACCATGACCTTCCTGCTGCCAAAACGCTGCGATCTTGAGATCGGTGAGTCCGCTGTCGCTGTCAGCAAGCAGCCGCGAAATGCCTGAAGTGGGTTGAGATAAAAGCAGGTTGTGATTGTAAGCACTTCGATTAACTGACTACACTCTTGCTGATTACAACGAGAGTTAACGCAGGCTAATCAATGATTCTGATAATTTATGCCCATCCCTATCCGCAGCACTCACATGCGAATAAGCGGATGCTTGAGCAGGCAAGGACGCTGGATGGCGTAGAAATACGCTCCCTCTATCAACTTTACCCCGATTTTAATATCGACGTCGCCGCCGAACAGGCGGCGCTGGCGCGAGCAGACCTGATTATCTGGCAGCATCCGATGCAGTGGTACAGCGTGCCGCCGCTAATGAAACTGTGGCTGGATAAGGTGCTGTCGCATGGCTGGGCCTACGGACATAACGGCATCGCCCTGCGCGGCAAATCGCTGATGTGGGCAGTAACCACCGGCGGTGGCGAGAGCCACTTTGATATCGGCGCATTTCCCGGGTTTGAGGTGCTTTCCCAACCGCTCCAGGCGACCGGTTTGTACTGTGGAATGAAGTGGCTGTCGCCTTTCGCCATGCACTGCACGTTTATCTGCGACGATGAAACCCTTCAGGCGCAGGCGCGCCGCTACCGACAACGCCTTATCGAATGGCAGGAGACGCATCATGGATAGCCATACGCTTATACAGGCGCTGATTTATCTGGGTTCCGCCGCGCTGATTGTTCCGATCGCCGTGCGTCTCGGTTTGGGGTCGGTGCTCGGCTATCTGATTGCCGGTTGTATTATTGGGCCGTGGGGGCTGCGGCTGGTGACCGATGCCGAGGCGATTTTGCACTTTGCCGAAATCGGCGTGGTCCTGATGCTGTTTGTGATTGGTCTGGAGCTCGATCCGCAGCGCCTGTGGAAGCTGCGCGCGTCGGTGTTTGGCGGCGGCGCTTTGCAGATGGTGGTGTGCGGCGTGCTGATTGGCCTGTTCTGCATGCTGCTGGGGATGCGCTGGCAGGTGGCGGAGCTGATCGGCATGACGCTGGCGCTGTCGTCGACGGCGATCGCCATGCAGGCGATGAACGAACGTAATCTGACGGTCTCGCAGATGGGGCGGAGCGCATTTGCCGTCCTGCTGTTTCAGGATATCGCGGCGATCCCGCTGGTGGCGATGATCCCACTGCTGGCCGCCAGCGGTGGATCCACGACACTGGGGGCATTTGCCTTGTCCGCGCTCAAGGTGGCAGGCGCGTTGGCCCTGGTGGTGGCGCTGGGGCGCTATGTGACCCGTCCGGTGCTGCGCTTCGTGGCCCGTTCCGGTCTGCGTGAAGTGTTCAGCGCCGTGGCCCTGTTCCTGGTCTTCGGCTTTGGCCTGCTGCTGGAGGAGGTCGGACTGTCGATGGCGATGGGGGCCTTCCTCGCCGGCGTATTGCTGGCGAGCTCGGAATATCGCCACGCGCTGGAAAGCGACATTGAACCGTTTAAGGGGCTGCTGCTGGGGCTGTTCTTCATCGGTGTCGGGATGTCGATTGATTTCGGCACCCTGATGAGTCATCCGCTGCGCATTCTGGTTCTACTGATCGGTTTCCTGATCATCAAAGGCGCAATGCTGTGGTTGATTGCGAAGCCGCTTGGCGTGCCGCGTGCTCAGCGTCGTTGGTTTGCGGTTCTGCTGGGGCAGGGGAGTGAATTTGCCTTTGTGGTATTCGGCGCGGCGCAGATGGCCGACGTACTGGATAGCGAATGGGCGAAAGCGTTGACACTGGCGGTGGCGCTGTCAATGGCTGCAACGCCGATCCTGCTGGTGCTGCTGACCCGCCTTGAGAAGTCGCCCAGCGGCGATGAACGTGAAGCGGATGAGATTGATGAAGAACAGCCACGGGTGATTATTGCTGGCTTCGGCCGTTACGGACAGATCGCCGGTCGTCTGCTGCTTTCCGGCGGTGTGAAGATGGTGATCCTTGATCACGATCCTGACCACGTGGATACGCTGCGTAAATTTGATATGAAAGTGTTTTATGGCGATGCCACGCGCGCGGATCTGCTGGAGTCGGCGGGGGCAGCAAAAGCCGAGGTGCTGATCAATGCGATTGACGATCCCCAGGTCAGCCTGCAACTGGTCGAGCTGGCGAAAGCGCATTTCCCGCACCTGCAGATTATCTCCCGCGCCCGCGATGTGGATCACTATATCCAGCTGCGTCAGGCCGGTGTGGAGGCCCCGGAACGTGAAACCTTCGAGGCTGCCCTGAAATCCGGAAGAGTGGCGCTGGAGGCGCTGGGGCTGGACGCATATGAGGCGCGTGAGCGCGCCGACCTGTTCCGTCGCTTCAACCAGAAAATGGTGGAAGAGATGGTGGCGATGGCGGAAAACGACGCGGCTTCCCGCGTGGCGGTGTTCAAGCGAACCAGTGACATGTTGACCGGAATTATCAATGAGGATCGTAACCATCTGTCGCTGGTTCAGCGCCACGGCTGGCAGGGAACCGAAGAAGGTAGACATACCGGTAATATCGCCGATGAACCGGAGAATAAGCCTTCGATCTGAGGCAAAAACTCGCTGTTACGTTTTGTTTACAGTTAACATTTTGTTTTCAATTTAGATCCTCAGCAGGCGGCTCACGTAGCTTACGTGGGCCCGCCTGCAAATCCGAAAATTTTCTTATTCTTTACTCTTCGTGCAGTCGACGAACTATTACGCTTTACGTATAGTGGCGGCAATTTTTTGCATTCGGGAAATTTTCAATGATCAGTCTGATTGCGGCGTTAGCGGTAGATCGCGTCATTGGTATGGAAAACGCCATGCCATGGGACCTGCCTGCCGATCTCGCCTGGTTTAAACGTAATACCTTAAACAAACCGGTAGTGATGGGGCGTCTGACCTGGGAGTCCATTGGCCGCCCGTTGCCAGGGCGTAAGAATATCGTTATCAGCAGCCAGCCAGGTACCGACGATCGCGTACTGTGGGTGAAATCGGTTGAGGAAGCGATTGCCGCCTGCGGCGACGTTGAAGAGATGATGGTGATCGGCGGCGGTCGGGTCTATGACCAGTTCCTGCCGAAGGCCCAGAAGCTTTATCTGACGCACATTGATGCCGAAGTGGAAGGGGATACCCATTTCCCTGACTACGATCCGGACCAGTGGGAGTCGGTATTCAGCGAATTTCACGATGCCGATGCGCAGAACTCGCATAGCTACTGCTTCGAGATTCTCGAACGTCGCTAACGGCATTCCGGGCAACGCGTAGCCCTGCCTGGGGCAACATGATGATATCCCGGATAGCGCTACGCGCTGCCCGGGATTTTTTCAGGAGATAACCGCCTCGCCTGCGCCAGGCTCTTGCTGGCGGTTTGACGGCTGAGTAAAGTACTGCTTGTCTTCCCAGCGCAGGCAGGTGAGATCCCCGCCCCAGCAGCAGCCGGTATCGAGGGCGTATATCCCCTCCGGCGTACCGCGACCTTCCAGCGAGGCCCAATGACCAAACGCAATACTGTACTCGTTGCTCACCGGGCCAGGAATGGCAAACCACGGTTTTAACGGCGCAGGGGCATTTTCCGGCGCTTCTTTGGCATACATATCCAGCTGCCCGTTCGGGAAACAGTAGCGCATACGGGTAAAAGCATTGGAGATAAAGCGCAGGCGGGCGAGACCGCTCAGCTCAGGGCTCCAGTTATTCGGCATATCGCCATACATCGCGTCGAGGAAGAACGGATAGGAGTCGCTGGCGAGCACGGCTTCAACATCGCGCGCACACTGTTTTGCCGTTTCCAGATCCCACTGCGGCGTGATGCCCGCATGGGCCATCACCAGCTTTTTCTCTTCATCAATCTGCATCAGCGGCTGACGGCGCAGCCAGTTGAGCAGCTCGTCGGCATCCGGGGCTTCGAGCAGCGATTTCAGGCGATCTTTGGGTTTGTTGCGGCTGATACCGGCGAAGACGGCCAGCAGGTGCAGATCGTGATTGCCGAGGACAAGGCGCACATTATCGCCAAGGGATTTAACGTAGCGCAAAACCTCCAGCGAACCCGGGCCGCGTGCGACTAAATCGCCCGTGAGCCACAGCGTATCGTTCCCTGGGGTAAACTCCACCTGCTTTAATAACGCGAGCAGTTCATCGTAGCAACCGTGAACGTCGCCAATAAGGTATGTAGACATTGTTTTAATGAATGAGCGTTGGTACTGCGAGACGGAAAACAGGGATATCGATCGAGAACGGCACGCCGTTCACGTCGATCATTTCATAATGTCCCTGCATGGTGCCCAGCGGCGTTTCAATGACGGCCCCGCTGGTATACTGGAATTCACCGCCTGCCGGGATATGCGGCTGTTCGCCGACAACCCCTTCACCCTGCACTTCAGTCTCACGACCGTGACCGTTGGTGATAAGCCAGTAGCGGCCAATAAGCTGAACCTGAGTTCGCCCCAGATTGCGAATCGTGACGGTATAAGCGAAAACGTAGCGCTCTTCTTCCGGGGAAGACTGCGATTCGATATAGACGCTTTGCACCTGCACGCAAACTCGAGGCGAATCAATCATGGTTAGCTCTCCTTGGTGGGCGAGTTGTCAGACAGCCAGTTAGCCAACTGACAGTATTGTGCCACGGAAATATTCTCTGCACGTTTGGCCGGATCGATGCCCAGCTCGGTCAGTACCTCAACGCTGAACAGGTTGCCGAGGCTGTTACGAATCGTTTTACGACGCTGATTGAAAGCCTCGGTCGTGATTCGGCTCAGCACTCGAACCTCCTTCACCGGGTGCGGCAGCGTGCGATAAGGCACCAGACGCACAACGGCGGAATCCACTTTAGGCGGCGGCGTAAAGGCGCCTGGCGGCACTTCGAGTACCGGGATAATCTGGCAGTAATACTGCGCCATAACGCTCAGTCGACCATACGCCTTGCTGTTCGGTCCGGCAACCAGGCGATTGACGACCTCTTTTTGCAGCATAAAGTGCATGTCGGCGATGGCATCAGTATAGCTGAACAGATGGAACATCAGCGGCGTAGAAATGTTGTACGGCAGGTTGCCGAACACGCGCAGCGGCTGACCCATGGTCTGCGACAGCTCGCCGAAGTTCATGGTCATGGCATCTTGCTGATAAATGGTCAGCTTTGGCCCCAGAAACGGATGCGTCTGCAGGCGAGCGGCCAGATCGCGGTCCAGCTCGATAACGGTAAGTGCGTCCAGACGTTCACCGACCGGTTCGGTCAGCGCAGCCAGGCCCGGACCGATCTCGACAATTGCCTGCCCTTTCTGGGGGTTAATGGCTGAGACAATGCTGTCGATCACGAACTGATCGTTGAGGAAGTTTTGCCCGAAGCGTTTACGGGCTAAGTGGCCCTGATGGACTCGATTATTCATTGCGTATTAACAATCATTTTGATGGCGAGATTAAGCGCCGTGATAAAACTGCCGACATCCGCTTTTCCCTGGCCCGCCAGTTCAAGCGCGGTACCGTGGTCAACAGAGGTGCGAATAAAGGGTAAACCGAGCGTAATGTTCACGCCACGGCCAAAGCCCTGGTATTTTAGCACGGGAAGACCCTGATCGTGGTACATCGCGAGTACCGCATCGGCATTGTCGAGATATTTGGGCTGGAAAAGGGTATCTGCCGGCAGCGGACCGCTCAGATTCATCCCCCGGGCACGCATCTCTTCCAGCACGGGAATAATCGTATCGATCTCTTCCGTCCCCATATGTCCACCTTCGCCAGCGTGCGGGTTCAGGCCGCAGACCAGTACGTGTGGCCGGGCGATACCGAATTTATGGCGCAGATCGTGGTCCAGAATCGTTATCACTTCACGGAGCAAATCCGGCGTGATCGCGTCGCTGATCGCCTTCAGCGGCAGGTGAGTGGTTGCCAGAGCGACGCGCAGCTCTTCCGTCGCCAGCATCATGACCACTTTGCTGGCCTGGGCGCGCTCTTCAAAGAATTCGGTATGTCCGGTAAAGGCGATCCCCGCGTCGTTGATATTGCCCTTATGGACTGGCCCGGTAATCAAGGCCGCAAATTCGCCGCTCAGACAGCCGTCGCAGGCGCGAGCCAACGTCTCAACCACATAGCTTCCGTTGCATACGTTCAGCACGCCAGGGGTGACAGGGGCATTCAGCGCGACGGGGAGGAGCGTCAGGGTGCCCGCACGTTGCGCAACTGCAGGAAGAGAAGGGTCGTAGGGCAGGAGAGATAAAGCAAGACCGAGCTGTTGAGCTCGGTCAGATAACAGGGCGCCGTCGGCGCAAACCACCAGCTCTACCGGCCAGTCGCGCTGTGCAAGCTGTACAACAAGGTCGGGGCCGATTCCGGCAGGTTCGCCGGGAGTGATTACAACTCGATTCATACACTTCATCCTTCAGGACGTCTTTCTGTTGGCAATGCCGTCGGGTCCGCTCTCATCGTGAGTTATCCGGGCTCGACGGCTTGCCGCCTCAATACACCCCGAGTGCTGTTGTGTATGAGGCCATGATATTAGTTGCTCAGAATTTTGACGTAAGCGCTGGCGCGTTGTTCCTGCATCCAGGTTGCCGCTTCTTCAGAGAACTTACGGTTCATCAGCATCCGGTACGCGCGGTCTTTCTGCGCGGCGTCGGTTCTGTCTACCTGACGGCTGTCCAGCAGTTCAATCAGGTGCCAGCCGAAGGAGGAGTGAACCGGCGCGCTGATCTGGCCTTTGTTCAGACGCATCAGCGCATCGCGGAACGCCGGATCGAAGATATCAGGCGTTGCCCAGCCTAAATCGCCACCCTGGTTTGCGGAGCCCGGATCTTCGGAGAACTCTTTCGCCGCTTTAGCGAAGGTGGTTTTCCCGCTCTTAATATCCGCGGCAATCTGCTCGAGTTTAACCCGCGCCTGTTCGTCATTCATGATCGGCGACGGTTTCAGCAAAATGTGACGAGCGTGAACTTCGGTGACGGAGATGTTCTTGCTGCCGCCGCGCATATCGTTCACTTTCAGGATATGGAAGCCGACACCAGAGCGAATCGGGCCGACAATATCCCCTTTCTTCGCGGTGCTCAGAGCCTGAGCGAAGATCCCCGGCAGTTCCTGAATACGACCCCAACCCATCTGGCCGCCTTTCAGCGCCTGCTGGTCAGCAGAGTAGGTTATAGCCAGTTTACCAAAGTCAGCGCCGCTGCGTGCCTGCTCAGCGATAGCGTTAGCCTGTTCCTGGGCTTTCGCTACGTCGTCGGAGCTCGGGTTTTCAGACAGCGGAATCAGGATGTGGCTAAGGTTCAGCTCGGTACTGGCGTCGTTCTGATCGCCAATCTGTTTCGCCAGGGATTCGACTTCCTGCGGCAGCACGGTGATGCGACGACGAACTTCGTTGTTGCGCACTTCCGCAATCAGCATCTCTTTACGAATCTGATTACGGTAAGTGTTGTAGTTAAGGCCGTCGTAGGCCAGGCGGCTGCGCATCTGATCCAGAGTCATGTTGTTCTGTTTCGCGATGTTAGCAATCGCCTGATCGACCTGATCGTCAGTGATTTTTATGCCCATCTTCTGACCCATCTGCAGAATGATCTGGTCCATGATCAATCTTTCGAGGATCTGATGACGTAAGGTCGCGTCATCCGGCAGCTGTTGACCGGCCTGGCCAGCATTGAGTTTAACCGATTGTAATAAGCCATCGACGTCGCTTTCAAGAACAACGCCATTATTGACGACAGCCGCTACTTTATCGACAACCTGTGGGGCAGCGAAACTGGTATTCGCGATCATGGCGATACCGAGAAGCAGCGTTTTCCAGTTCTTCATACTTTTTCCATTTCAATTAACCGCAAATGCGGATTACGTTTTAAACCAGCCACATCACAGGGAGTTCTGGTACGGTAAAATGTTCGAACGCAGCATCTGCTGAGTGCCGAGACCGTAGTTGGAGCTCAGGCCACGTAGCTCAATGTTGATGCCAAAGGTATTGTCGTATTTGCTCTCGCCGTTGCCGTTACTATTCCAGCCGTTGATCTTACGTTCATAGCCGAGACGAATCGCATAGCAGCAGGAGTTATACTGGACCCCTAACATCTGGTCGGCGCTCTTTCGGGTATTGGTGTCAAAGTAGTATGCACCCACCACGGACCAGCGATCGACAACCGGCCAGCTGGCAGTCATGCCCACCTGAGAAATACCATTTTTGTACTGCTCAGCGGTGGAATACGACGGCAGCGTGGCCTGAATGTATTCCGGGCTGGCATAACGATAGTTAAGCTGTATTAAACGGTTTTCATCGCGACGGTATTCCACGGTGCCGTTAGCGGTAGCGACGTTATCCAGACGTGTATCGTACTGAATTCCCCCGCGTAAACCCCAGTTATCGACGATGCGCCAGTAAGTATCGCCGGCCCATACCAGTGAACCCGTTGTGTCGTTGTTCTCCCAGTTGATGTTGTCATCACCGGTCCTGGACTCGGTGAAATAATAGATTTGACCAACGGAAATATTAAAACGTTCAACGGCGGCGGAATCATATACGCGCGAGGTCACGCCGGTAGAGAGCTGGTTCGCAGAAGCAATGCGGTCCAGGCCGCTGTAGCTGCGGTCGCGGAACAGGCCGCTGTAGTCTGACTGCAGCAGCGTGGAGTCATAGGAACCGATTTGGCTCTGATCGCGATACGGGATATACAGGTACTGCATGCGCGGTTCCAGCGTCTGGGTGAACCCCTCCTGCATATCGCGCTCGAAGACCATTTTCCCGTCGACTTTAAACTGCGGCATCACGCGGTTAACGGACTCTTTATAGTTGGCGTTATTGGCGGCGTTGTAGTCATCAAGGTTGCTCTGCTGATAGTGGGTCGCCAGCAGCTTGGCTTCGGTATTAATACTGCCCCAGCCGTTAGACAGTGGCAGGTTGATCGTCGGCTCGAAGTGAACACGCGTGGCTTCCGGCATGTTGCTGTTGGTGTTGACGAAGTGCACCGCCTGACCATAGAGATGGGTATCGAACGGACCGACATCGTTCTGGTAATAATTCACGTCCAGCTGCGGTTGAGCGGCGTACGAGTTGCTCGACTCACGGTTGAAGACCTGGAACTGTTTGGTTGACACGGTGGCGTCGAAGTTCTGGTTGACATAACCCGCGCTGAATTTCTGCGTGGCGTAGCCGTCGGTACTGGAGCCGTATTTCGAGCTGAAATCGTTAAAGTACTCCGGATCGCTGACTTTGGTGTAGTCGGCGTTGAGACGCCATACTTGGTCAATTACGCCAGAGTGATTCCAGTAGAACAACCAGCGCCGGCTGTTACTGTCGCTGGAGTGATCGTCCTGGTAGATTTTATCGGACGGCAGGTAGTCAAATTCGAACAGGCCCGCCCCCGCTTTGGTCAGATAGCGGAATTCGTTTTCCCACATCACGCCGCCACGCTTGCTCATGTAGTGCGGCGTCAGGGTGGCGTCGAAGTTTGGCGCGATATTCCAGTAGTACGGCAGCGAAAACTCTACGCCATTTTTGGTGCTGTATTTGGCGTTAGGAATCAGGAAGCCTGAACGACGTTTGTCGCCCACCGGCAACTGCAGGTAGGGGCTATAAAAAATAGGGACCGAACCGAGTTTGAAACGGGCGTTCCAGATTTCTGCAACCTGTTCTTCGCGGTCGTGGATGACTTCGCTACCGACGACGCTCCAGGTGTCAGAACCCGGCAAACAGGAGGTAAAGCTGCCGTTTTCCAGAATGGTATAGCGGTTTTCGCCGCGCTGTTTCATCAGATCAGCGGTACCGCGGCCCTGGCGACCGACCATCTGGTAATCGCCCTGCCAGATATTGGTATCTTTGGTGTTCAGGTTTGACCAGCCTTTCGGGCCTTTCAGGATAACCTGATTATCGTCATAGTGAACGTTGCCGAGCGCGTCAACCGTGCGAACGGGCTGAGGCTGGCCAGCAGCCTGCTGTTGATGAAGCTGGACCTCATCCGCCTGGAGACGGCTATTACCCTGGTTAATATCGACATTACCGGTAAATACGGCGTTATCAGGATAATTGCCCTTCGCATGATCGGCATTGATCGTCACCGGCAGCTCGTTAGTTTGACCTTCAACGAGGGGACGATTATAGCTTGGTACGCCAAGCATACACTGCGTGGCGAGATCGGCGGCGAGGCCTTGTTGACTATACAAGGCGCTGGCGATCATGGTGGCCAGGAGGCTGGGAATACGTTTTTTCATACGTTGTATTTGTTGTTCCGTCATCTTGTGGCAGCGGCTTGCAAACGGTCAGAGCCTAACGTACTCATCTTCATCGCGCTAGTGTTAATCCTGCCGGTTTGCATCCCGAGCGTTAGGCACCGTGTAGAATGACGAGTATGATAAAGCAAAATATAGGCTATGTCCCACAATTGACCGAAGCGTCAGTGCTTTGTAACGTGCGGTCATATATAGCTTAACTGGCGGCGGAAAGATTGGGGAGTCTATGCAGTATTTGGGAAAAATAATTGGGGTTGCAGTCGCGCTGATGATGGGCGCCGGCTTTTGGGGACTGGTGCTGGGCCTGCTGGTCGGCCATATATTTGACCGGGCGCGAAGCCGACGTATCAATGTGTTTGCCAATCAGCAGGAGCGGCAGGCGCTGTTTTTCTCCACCACCTTTGAGGTGATGGGCCATTTAACCAAATCCAAAGGTCGCGTTACTGAAGCCGATATTCATGTCGCCAACATCCTGATGGATCGCATGAATTTGCATGGCGAGTCGCGCACGGCGGCGCAGCAGGCCTTTCGCGTAGGGAAATCCGATGATTATCCGCTGCGCGAGAAAATGCGCCAGCTGCGCAGCGTCTGTTTCGGGCGCTTCGATTTGATTCGGATGTTTCTGGAAATTCAACTGCAGGCGGCCTTCGCCGATGGCGAATTACATCCTAATGAGCGTGAAGTTCTGTTTGTGATTGCCGATGAGCTGGGTATTTCCCGCACGCAGTTCGAGCAGTTCCTGCGAATGATGCAGGGCGGCGCTCAGTTTGGCGGCGGTTCTCAGCAGGGCTCGTACGGGCAGGGCGGCGGAAATACCGGCTGGCAGCAGGCGCAGCGCGGGCCAACGCTGGAGGATGCATGCAACGTGCTGGGCGTGAAACCTACCGATGATGCTGCGACGGTCAAACGCGCCTATCGCAAGCTGATGAGCGAACACCATCCGGATAAGCTGGTGGCAAAAGGGTTGCCGCCAGAAATGATGGAGATGGCGAAGCAGAAAGCCCAGGATATTCAGAAAGCCTGGGAGCTGATCAAAGAGCAGCGCGGGTTCTGAGTCGCAGGCCTCTCCCGTCAGGGAGAGGCCTCATGATGCGCTTTGAGCGCGTCGGTACATCCGGCGCGGGTGACCAATCTTTCCGTACAACATCTCGACTTCCAGATAACCGATTTCCACACAGTGCTCCAGGTAACGGCGGGCGGTGGTCTTACTTAACCCGGCATCGTTCACCACCTCATCCACGGAAAAACTGTGTTCTTCCCGGCCGTTGAACAGATTCTGCACCAGCGCCAGCGTCTTCTCCTCGATCCCCTTACTGCCGCTATCGGCGCGATAGTTCTTCGCCTGCAGTTGGTACAGCGAATCAACGTTTTGCTGATCGACGATTTTCCATTCTCGCTGCTGATCGTAAAACTGAACGAAACGTTCCAGCGACTGGCTCAGGCGCCTCCAGGAGACGGGTTTAAGAATGTAGTCAAAGGCGCCGTTGCGAATCGCCTGGCTACACGTTTCCATATCGCTGGCGGCGGTAATAAAAATCACCGAACAGTTGGCCTCTGCCAGAATCGGGTCGGTCATCAATGTGACCCCTTTGCCGTCGGGTAAATAGTTATCAAGCAGTATCAGTTGCGGCGGTTGGCTATTGAGCATCTGCCGCGCCTGGGAGAGGGAAGCGGCCATGCCCGTCAGCCGCATACGCGGATGCTTCTGAATCAGCTCGGCATGCAGCCTCGCCAGCTCGCTTTCATCTTCGATGATCAATACATCGACCAGATCATGATGCATAGTTCGCCTCGTGTCGGGGATGAACAGGACCGTCGGCGGGGATAAACAGCGTCAAGATCGCGCCGCGCGGTGAGTTATCGGCGACTTCAATGGTGCCGCCAGCCTGTGTCACATAATGTTCAATAAGATACAGGCCGATACCGTGATCGCCACGGGTTTTGGTGGTAATGCCGCGTTCAAAGATATGATCGCGGATAGCCGGGTCAATGCCGATGCCACGGTCGGCAACTTCAATCATCAGCTCGCGGGCATTCAGCTGGATCAGCACTTCTACCGGTTCGTGCGGTAGCTCGGCGCGCTGCGTGGCTTCAATCGCGTTATCCAGCAGGTTGCCGATAATCGAAATCAGCTCCGGTTCAGTTAATGAAGGCAGCGGCCGGTCGAGCTGACAGGCGGGGTCAAAGCTGAGTGCGACCCCTTTTTCGCGCGCGCGAGCAGCCTTACCCAGCAGCAGGCCGCAGAGCGTGGGCGAGCGGAAACGGGAAGAGATAAAGTCCAGCAGCTCCTGCGCATGCTCCGACTGGGCCTGGATATAGCGAATCGCTTCGTCATAGTGACCCATATGCAGCAGGCCGGAGAGCGTGGTCATCCGGTTCAGCTGTTCATGACGCATGATGCGCAGGTTATCAACATAGCGTTTAACCTGGCTTAGCTGGGCGCTGAGGGAGTTGATTTCATCACGATCGCGGAAAGTAATCACCCAGCCCTGCAGCGAGTCTTCCAGCATAATGCGCACCCGGCTGGCGAGTACAGTCAGCTGGTTGAAGCGGCACAGCTCATCATGTGTGTCGTTTTCCAGCATTTCACCGCTGGCGAAAAAGGGTTGCGGGGCGATGACGCTGTCGATCGCCTGGCCGCGCAGCAGACGCGCGGGCTGGCTCAGCCCCAGCAGGCTGCGCGCGGCGTGGTTGATCACCTCGATACGCCGCTGGCGATCGATAACGATAACGCCCTCATAGATCGATTCCATCACCGCCTTTTGTTGGCGTACCAGCAGGCCGATTTCTCGCGGCTCCAGCGAAAAAATCTGTTTTTTAATGCTGCGGGTAAAATACCAGGAAAAAATAAACAGCGCGATTAACAGCAGCACGGTGGCGGCGAAGATATTGATGACTTTTGTCAGCGTGATGCTATCGAGATAACTGGTCAGGTAGCCCACGGAGACGATACCCACAACCCGGCCGGTGGCGTCGAAGATCGGCGCCTTGCTGCGCAGCGACACCCCGAGCCCTCCTTTACGGATAGTGGTGATACTTTTCCCTTCCAGCACTGCCTGATTATCGCCGCCCACCAGCCGGGTACCGACCCACTCCGGGTGGACGGAATGAAACAGATGCACGCCCTGCGCATCGCCAATAACAATAAAGCTCGCGTCGCTGTGGGCGGCGATTTTTTGCATAAATGACTTAAGCGGCTGCGGGTCTTTCTGCATAACCTGCTGGCGTAAATCCGGCATCAGGGCGATCTCTTCCGCCTGTATTTTGGCGCGGGTACTCATTTCCTGATAAAGCTGATGGCTGGCATCGATGTAGTAGTAGACGCCCAGTAGCGCGAATAATACGGAGAAAAAGGCGACCAGCGAAATAAACAGCTTAAATTGAAAGGAAACTTTCATAAGTCGTGTGCAACATCTCTGCGATACCGGCACGGTAACATTTTCCCGGTGCCGACATGGGTTAGGCGGGAACGGGGTGAGCGTTGCCGCAGGCGATGAGAAACCAGAATCATCTACTGGCGATGATTTATCAAGACGCCACGGGTGGCCGCTCATTCCGCCAGATCGCCTGACGGACGAGTTCGTCGGAGGTCGCTCAATCCGCCGGAGCCTGCTGTGGTCAGCGATGACGAGACCTTGCGAAGACGCATGCCGCCGCATTCCGCTCTGGCGTTGCAATAAACACCATAAAAACCACGCTAATAAATCAGAGAGATATCACGCCCCGGAATAGAAACCATAAAAACCATAATGACCATTAAAACTTCAGTTCTAATTCGTCACGCCTCACATTAACTCTGTTTCAGGCCACCTAATCTCAAAATGAATAATAACTAAAGGGCCAAACCTATGAGCACCACTGACAATGCATTCTCTGCGACTCTCGATCCCATCGATACCCCGAAAGCCACCCTGAAACAACGCTGGTGGCAGGTAATGGACAATATGAAAGTCGGGATTATCCCGCTGCCGTTATTCCTGTTGGCCGGTGGATTAATCGCCCTCGACTGTCTGGGCGGAAAGTTGCCGAGCGATATCGTGGTCATGGTCGCGACGCTGGCCTTTTTCGGTTTTGCCTGCGGTGAGTTTGGCAAGCGCCTGCCGATCCTCGGTAAACTGGGGGCGGCAGCGATTTGCGCCACCTTTATCCCTTCCGCGCTGGTGCATTACGGCCTGCTGCCGGATGTGGTGGTGGAATCCACGACCAAATTCTACAAATCGACCAATATCCTTTATCTCTATATCTGCTGCATTATTGTCGGCAGCATTATGAGCATGAACCGCACGACCCTGATTCAGGGTTTTCTGCGTATCTTCTTCCCGATGCTGTGCGGTGAAATCGTTGGTATGCTGGTGGGCATCGGCGTCGGTACGGCCCTGGGGATGGCGCCGTTTCAGGTGTTCTTCTTTATTGTGCTACCGATTATGGCCGGTGGCGTGGGGGAGGGGGCGATTCCACTGTCCATCGGCTATGCCGCTCTGATGCACATGGATCAAGGCGTGGCATTGGGCCGTGTATTACCGATGGTGATGTTGGGCAGCCTGACGGCGATAGTGATTGCCGGTTGTCTGAATCAACTGGGCAAGCGCTTCCCGCACCTGACCGGTGAAGGTCAACTGATGCCGAACCGCCGTAATGAAACGCAGCGCGCAGACGATGTCGAAACATCCGGTGGCAAGACCGACGTGACGACGCTGGCATCCGGTGCTCTGCTGGCCGTGCTGCTATATATGCTGGGGATGCTGGGACAGAAAATGACCGGTTTACCGGCGCCAGTGGGCATGCTGTTTCTGGCGGTAGTGCTCAAGCTGGTTAACGGCGTCTCGCCGCGCCTGCAGGAAGGGTCGCAGATGGTCTACAAATTCTTCCGCACCGCGGTGACCTACCCGATTCTGTTTGCCGTGGGCGTCGCCATTACACCGTGGCAGGAACTGGTGAACGCGTTTACGATAACGAATCTGCTGGTGATCGTCAGCACCGTCTCTGCGCTGGTGGCGACCGGGTTCCTGGTCGGTAAAAAGATAGGAATGCACCCGATTGATGTGGCGATTGTCTCCTGCTGTCAGAGTGGCCAGGGAGGCACCGGCGATGTGGCGATTCTGACCTCCGGCAACCGCATGAGCCTGATGCCGTTCGCCCAAATCGCCACTCGTATTGGCGGCGCGATTAATGTTTCATTGGGTCTGCTGTTCCTCAGTCATTTCCTGGCATGATTTAGCTCTGCGCTAACAGGAGAATCTGCAATTTTCCTCCACGAGACAAAGAAAATTTCTTTGTCTCGTGTCCTAAATTCTGTTCGTTTAGCGATACAATCAGCGCCGTCATCCGCTATCGCGGCGGCGGCTTTGCCGTTGTCATTTTATCAAGTGTAGGAGAGGAATTAATGTTTGTGGATACTCCCGCCCGTGCGGGCGCCAGCGTAGAAACCGAGCTGGCGACGAAAGCGCAGCGTGCAGCCCGCCAGGCCGAGTGGCTCGGCCATTATCAACAACCGGTCATTGCGCTGACGCTGGTAACGCCGGGCGCGGTAAAAGACAGCATCCGCTATCGCAATATGATGGGCGTGGCACTGCAGGCCTGCGACCAGCTGCTGTGGAAGCGCCGCTGGAAAACGCTGGACCGCCAGGTGCTGTGGTTGCCAACCGGGCCAGAGGCGCTGTGGTGCGTTGAGCATCCTGCCAGCGAAGTCAACGCGCTATGCACGGAGCTGTTACGGACGCATCCGCTTGGCCGCTTATGGAATATTGAGGTGATTTGTCCACAACAAGGCCGTCAGGTGCAGGATGAAAGCACACGTCGTTGCCTGCTGTGTGATGATGCCGCTCAGACTTGCGAGAACCTGCATCGCCATGATGCCGAAGAGGTTGTCGCCCGCGTTGAGCAGATGATTGATGCGTGGTTTGCCCGCGATTAACCGCCGGTATTAAGAACGTGTAGCCCGGGTAAGGCGCGCGAGCCGCCCCCCGGGCTAACGCACGATCAGAAATCGACGGGCGCGCGAAAGGTCATGGTGTTGCCATAGGCCGGATGGGTAATGGTCAGCGTTTCGGCGTGCAGCAGCAGCCGGGGCGCCATCGCCAGCGCTTCCGGCGTCGCATAAAAGCGATCGCCGAGAATCGGATGTCCCAACGCCAGCATATGTACACGCAGCTGGTGCGAACGTCCGGTGATCGGCTTCAGGCGCACGCGGGCGCTGTTATCGTCCGCATACTCCAGCACTTCATATTCAGTTTGCGCCGCTTTGCCGGTTGCGTAACACACCTTCTGCTTTGGCCGGTTTGGCCAGTCGCAGATGAGCGGTAAATCCACCAGCCCTTCCGCTTTTTCCGGATGTCCCCACACGCGGGCGACGTACTGCTTCTTTGGCTCACGCTCGCGAAACTGACGCTTCAGCTCGCGTTCTGCCGCTTTCGTCAGCGCCACCACAATCACGCCGCTGGTGGCCATGTCGAGGCGGTGCACCGACTCGGCCTGCGGGAAGTCGCGCTGCACGCGCGTCATCACGCTGTCTTTATGCTCCTCCAGTCTCCCCGGGACGGACAACAAGCCACTCGGCTTGTTGACCACCATAATGTGCTGATCCTGATAGAGGATAACCAGCCAGGGATCCTGTGGCGGATTGTAGTTTTCCATCGCCATATTCGTGTTCCGTTACTGGTGGGTGACCACGATTAAGCGCAGCGCGTCGAGACGCCAGCCAGCCTGTGCCAGCGCGTCCATTACCTGCTGACGGTTACTCTCGATGGCGGAAAGCTCGTCGTCACGGATGTTCGGGTTAACCGCTTTTAACGCTTCCAGGCGAGAGAGTTCCGCCGACAGCTTGTCATTGGCTTCATCGCGGGCTGCGTCGATCAGCGCCTGCGCGGCTTTGGCGACCTGCGCCTCACCGAGCTGGAGGATCGCATGCACGTCCTGCTGTACCGCGTTGACCAGTTTGCTGCCGGTATGGCGGTTGACGGCGCTCAGCTGGCGGTTGAAGCTTTCAAACTCCACCTGACCGGCGAGGTTATTGCCGTTTTTATCCAGCAGCATACGCACCGGTGTTGCCGGCAGGAAGCGGTTAAGCTGCAACTGCTTCGGTGCCTGAGCTTCCACCACGTAAATCAGCTCCAGCAGCAGCGTACCGACTGGCAGCGCCTTGTTCTTCAGCAGGGAGAGGGTGCTGCTGCCGGTATCACCGGAGAGGATAAGATCCAGACCGTTGATAATCAGCGGGTGCTCCCAGGTGACGAACTGAGCGTCTTCGCGGGAGAGCGCGACATCACGTTCAAAGGTGATGGTACAACCGTCTTCCGGCAGACCCGGGAAATCCGGAACCAGCATATGATCGGAAGGGGTGAGCACGATCAGGTTCTCACCGCGATCGTCCTGATTGATGCCGACAATATCGAACAGGTTCATGGCAAAGGCGATCAGGTTGGTATCGTCATCCTGCTCTTCAATGCTTTCCGTTAATGCCTGGGCCTGTTCGCCGCCGTTGGAGTGGATCTCCAGCAGGCGGTCGCGACCCTGTTCCAGCTGCGCTTTCAGCGCATCGTGCTGCTGGCGGCAGGTTTTGATCAACTCATCGAAGCCTTCGGTGGTTTCCGGTGCCGCAAGATAATTAATCAGTTCGTTGTGTACGCTGTCGTACACGGTACGGCCGGTCGGGCAGGTATGTTCAAATGCATCCAGGCCTTCGTGGTACCAGCGAACCAGCACGGACTGCGCGGTTCTTTCGAGGTACGGAACGTGGATCTGAATATCGTGCGCCTGGCCGATACGGTCGAGACGGCCAATACGCTGCTCCAGCAGATCCGGGTTGAACGGCAGATCGAACATCACCAGGTTGCTGGCAAACTGGAAGTTACGGCCTTCTGAGCCAATTTCAGAACACAGCAGCACCTGGGCGCCGGTATCTTCTTCGGCGAACCATGCGGCGGCGCGGTCGCGCTCAATGATCGACATCCCTTCATGGAAGACCGCTGCGCGAATTCCTTCGCGTTCGCGCAGAACCTGCTCCAGCTGAAGGGCGGTGGCGGCTTTCGCACAGATCACCAGCACTTTCTGCGAGCGGTGGCTGGTAAGGTAGCCCATCAGCCACTCAACACGCGGATCGAAGTTCCACCAGGTACCGGTATCGCCTTCAAATTCCTGATAAATCTGCTCCGGGTACAGCATATCGCGCGCGCGTTCTTCTGCGGTTTTACGCGTGCCCATAATGCCGGAGACTTTAATCGCCGTCTGATACTGGGTCGGCAGCGGCAGGCGAATGGTGTGCAGTTCGCGTTTCGGGAAGCCTTTGACGCCGTTACGGGTGTTACGGAACAGCACGCGGCTGGTGCCGTGGCGATCCATCAGCATCGAGACCAGTTCCTTGCGTGCGGCCTGGGCATCGTCACGATCGCTGTTAGCGGCCTGCAGCAGCGGTTCAATATCCTGTTCGCCGATCAGATCGCCGAGGGTGTTCAGCTCGGTATCGCTCAACTTGTTGCCGGCCAGCAGCAGCGCGACGGCGTCGGCCACCGGACGATAATTCTGTTGTTCTTCAACGAACTGCTCGAAGTCGTGGAAGCGGTTCGGGTCCAGCAGGCGTAGACGGGCGAAATGGCTTTCCATGCCCAGCTGTTCCGGCGTTGCGGTCAACAGCAGCACGCCTGGTACGCGTTCGGCCAGTTGCTCGATTGCCTGATATTCACGGCTCGGCGCTTCTTCGCTCCACACCAGGTGGTGCGCTTCATCGACGATCATCAGATCCCACTCGGCATCGCACAGGTGTTCAAGGCGCTGTTTGCTGCGGCGCACGAAATCCAGAGAGCAGATAACCAGCTGTTCGGTCTCGAACGGGTTGTAGGCATCGTGCTGGGCTTCGGCATAACGCTCATCGTCAAACAGCGAAAAACGCAGGTTAAAGCGGCGCAGCATCTCAACCAGCCACTGATGCTGCAGGGTTTCCGGGACGATGATCAGCACGCGTTCGGCAGCGCCGGCAAGCAGTTGCTGATGCAGAATCATCCCGGCTTCGATGGTTTTACCCAGACCGACTTCATCGGCCAGCAGTACGCGCGGCGCGTGGCGGCGGCCAACGTCATGGGCGATATGCAACTGGTGGGGAATCAGGCTGGTGCGCTGTCCGCGCAGGCCGCTCCACGGCATCCGGTACTGCTCGCTCTGGTATTTGCGGGCGCGGTAGCGCAGCGCAAAACGGTCCATTCTGTCGATCTGGCCGGCGAACAGTCGGTCCTGCGGTTTGCTGAAGACCAGTTTGCTGTCGAGCAGCACTTCGCGCAGCGTGACGTTGGCCTCTTCGGTATCGAGACGGGTACCGGTGTACGCCAACAGGCCGTTTTCTTCATTAACTTCGTCAACCTGGAGCTGCCAGCCTTCATGGCTGGTGATGGTATCTCCGGGATTAAACATCACGCGGGTGATCGGGGAATCATTGCGCGCGTACAGACGGTTTTCGCCGATGGCAGGGAAAAGCAGGGTCACCATACGCGCATCCAGCGCAACTACCGTCCCTAATCCCAGTTCGCTCTCTGTGTCGCTAATCCAGCGTTGACCAAGTGTAAAAGGCATATATGTTCAGCTCTTGTGTTCTTAAATTGCAGGCAATAGTTGATCATCTCCAGGCAAGCCAGAGAGAGATCAAGATTGGGTCCAGGAATGGAAAGGGCGCTATATTACTGGATGGCAGCTCGTTCGTCACCTCCTCGTCGCCCTTCAATTTGCAGATATGTTGGCTGGAAATTGAAATAGCGAGGAAATTAAAATAGCCCCAGTTGCCCTGTCGCTATTGTAGCAAAATCATCGTCGACAAAGGGAAGTATTCCTTCCGCGACCGGCTGGAGTTGCCTGGACAAATAGTGCTCATAATCGAGCGGCGACAGCTGATAATCCACCGGCTCAGGGCCGCTGGTGGTCCAGACATACTGGATGCTGCCGCGCTGCTGGTACTGCTGCGGCCTGCCGCGCCTGACGTTTTGCTCATCGGCCAGCCGGGCGGCGCGGACGTGCGGCGGCACGTTGCGCTGGTAGTCGGCCAGCGGGCGGCGCAGGCGCTTACGGTAGATCAAGCGATCGTCGAGCTCACCGTTCATCAGTTTATCAATGGTTTCCAGAATATAGTCGCGATAGGGCTGGTGGCGGAAAATACGCAGATACAGCTCCTGCTGGAACTGCTGCGCCAGCGGCGTCCAGTCAGTGCGCACTGTCTCTAGTCCTTTGAAGACCATCCGCTGCGTGTTTCCCTCCTGGATCATCCCGGCGTAGCGTTTTTTGCTGCCGGTATCGGCTCCGCGAATGGTGGGCATTAAAAAGCGGCTGAAGTGGGTTTCAAACTCCAGTTCAAGAGTGCTGGCGAGCTGGTCTTTATTCAGCTCAGTGGCCCACCAGTCGTTGACGAAAGCGACCAGCGAGCGCCCGATTTGCGTCGCCTCTTCTTCGCGATGAGGACGTTTAAGCCAGACGAAGGTGGAGTCGGTATCACCGTAGATAACGTCATAGCCCTGCGACTCGATCAGCGCTTTGGTCTGACGCATAATCGCGTGCCCGCGCATGGTGATAGAAGAAGCCAGACGGGGATCGAAAAAGCGGCATGCGCTGGTCCCGAGCACGCCATAGAAGGCGTTCATAATGATCTTCAGCGCCTGGGAAAGGGGTTTGTTGTGGTGCCGTTTGGCATCATCGCGACCGTGCCAGATTTGCCCGACAATTCCCGGCAGA
Organism: Raoultella sp.; assembly: GCF_039594335.1. Classification (NCBI taxonomy): domain Bacteria; kingdom Pseudomonadati; phylum Pseudomonadota; class Gammaproteobacteria; order Enterobacterales; family Enterobacteriaceae; genus Klebsiella; species Raoultella sp. The sequence goes on along the minus strand of NZ_JBCNNS010000005.1, from coordinate 33,310 downwards.
CAATGGTTCTGACGCGAAAAACGGGCGCCGAGAAACCCCTCAGTGCTGTGCGCATTGTCCGGCTGCGCCATCCCTTCGATAAGCCCGACCGGGTCGATCAAAAAGGTGCGGATAATTGAAGGGTAGAGGCTTTTATAATCCAGCACCAGCACCGAATCATACAGACCGGGGCGCGAATCCATGACGTAACCGCCGGGACTGGCCTGCGGCGGCACTTCGCCCAGGTTAGGGGCGACGTAGCCCAGCCGGTGCATGCGTGGAAAATAGAGATGGCTGAAGGCGGCGACGGAACCACCGTGACGATCGGCGGGCAGGCCGTTGACCGTGGCCCGCTCGAGCAGAAACGGCATGATCTCCGTTTTATGGAAGATACGCGTGACCAGCTCGCAGTCCTGCAAATTATAGGTCGCCAGCGCCGGTTTATCCTGGTTGAAGCGGCGGTCGATTTCGTCCATCCGATCCCAGGGATTATCAATCGCTTTCCCCTCGCCGAGCAGCTCACGTGCCACCGCCTCAAGGGAGAACGAGGAGAAGTTCCAGAAGGCGGATTTCAGCGCCTCGATACCGTCAATAATCAGGCGGCCGTTGACTTGGGCAAAGAAGACGCCCTGCTTGAATCCGTGCTCGCGCCACTCCAGTTCCGTATTCCCACGGCCGAGTATCAGCGGAATGCGATAGCGTTCGGCATGCTTTTGCAGGACCCGCAGGTCGAACTGGATAACGTTCCAGCCGATCAGCACATCCGGATCGTGTTCGGCAAACCAGGCATTGAGTTTTTCCAGTAGCTGCGGGCGGCTGGAGACATACTCCAGTTGGAAATCGACGGCGGGAGAGGTCGCCGGTTCCGGCCCGAGCATGTAGACCACCCGCTGCCCGCAGCCTTCCAGCCCGATGCAGTACAGCTCGCCGTGGCGGCTGGTTTCAATATCCAGCGACACCCACTTCAGCGGCGGCCGGTAGTGTGGGTTGGGCTTCATGCGGGCGTTGACCAGCCGCGCGCCGCGCGCGTCGCCTTCGACCCAAACCGGAGCGGTGATGAAGCGTTCCATCAGATAGCGCTCCGGTGGACGGATATCGGCTTCATAAACGGTGATGCCATCTTCACGCAGTTTCTTTTCCAGGCGCATCAACTGGCGATGAGCGCGACAATAGAGGCCAAAAATCGGCTGGCGATGAAAGTCTTTTAAGTTGAGCGGGGCGAGACGCAGGCCGCTTTCGCCCTGTAACAGACGTTCAACCTGGGCGCGTTGCGCTTCGGGAATAAAGGCGACCGACTCCTGCGGCGGCAGGGTGGCCTCAAGCGGGCCCTCGTCGGTGGCAAGCCAGAACGACAGCTCGGTGCCTTGCGGGGTATCCCGCCAGTGACGGGTCAGTAGGAAACCTTCTCGTGGCTGGGTCACGCCGTGTTCTCATCAAATAAAACCAAGCCTGATTATAGCCTGGTTCAAGCGATGATGCTGGGGTTTTATACAGGGGTGGCGTGCGCCATTTCCTGGGGGCGGCGCCTGACGCGTCTGTCCGGGCCACCCGCCCGCAGCTTGCTGTGCGCCAGTAGCCCGGCTAAGCGGAGCGCGAGCCGGGGATATCGTGGGTTTATTGCCCGTAATAGGCTTTCGCGCCGTGCTTGCGCAGATAGTGTTTATCCAGCAGCGTTTGCTGCATATCCGGCAGTTGCGGCGCCAGCTGGCGGCAGAAAATCCCCATATAGGCGATCTCTTCCAGCACGATAGCGTTGTGTACCGCATCTTCGGCGTTTTTCCCCCAGGCGAACGGGCCGTGCGAATGCACCAGAACGCCGGGCATCTGCGCCGGATCAATGCCCTGTTCGCGGAACGTTTCGACGATCACGCGTCCGGTTTCCCACTCATATTCGCCGTTGATTTCCTCATCGGTCATCAGGCGGGTGCAGGGCACCTGACCATAGAAATAATCGGCATGGGTGGTACCGGTTGCCGGAATGGCTTGTCCGGCCTGCGCCCAGATAGTGGCGTGGCGCGAATGGGTATGGACAATTCCGCCCAATGACGGGAAGGCCTGGTAAAGCAGGCGATGGGTCGGCGTATCCGAAGAGGGTTTCTTTTTCCCTTCGACCACTTCGCCGCTTTCAAGACTCACCACCACCATATCGTCGGCGCCCATCACGCTGTAGTCGACGCCCGATGGTTTAATCACCAGAACACCGCACTCGCGATCGACGGCGCTGACGTTGCCCCAGGTGAGAGTGACGAGGTTGTGTTTCGGCAGGGCCAGGTTGGCTTCAAGCACCTGCTGCTTTAATGCTTCGAGCATTGCGTTCTCCTTGCCGGGTGGCGTTTCGCTGACCCGGCCTACAAAACCGCAGTTTGTAGGCCCGGCAAACGAAGTGCCGCCGGGCAATTGTCTACCGTGGTTAACGTTTTGAACCGTAATAAACTTCGTTCCAGCGCAGCGCGTCTTTAAAGGACGGCAGACGGGTTTCGTTATCAATAACCGCCAGTTCGATATCCTGTAGCTCGGCAAACTGACGCATATCGTCGAGCGTCAGCGCGTGGCTGAAGACGGTGTGGTGCGCGCCGCCGGCGATGATCCAGGCTTCAGACGCGGTGTGCAGATCCGGCTGGGCTTTCCACAGCGCGTTGGCAACTGGCAGCTTCGGCAGAGCGTGCGGCGTCGATACCGTTTCTATGGTGTTAACCAGCAGGCGGAAACGATCGCCAAGATCGATCAGGCTGGCGACAAGCGCCGGACCGTTTTGCGTGTTGAAGATCAGGCGGGCCGGATCGGCTTTACCACCGATGCCCAGCGGTTGAACGTCGAGGATCGGTTTGTCTGCCGTGGCGATAGTCGGGCAGACTTCCAGCATATGCGAGCCCAGAACCAGATCGTTTCCGTTATCGAAGTGGTAGGTGTAGTCCTCCATAAAAGAGGTGCCGCCCTGCAGACCGGTTGACATCACCTTCATGATGCGAAGCAGAGCGGCGGTTTTCCAGTCGCCTTCGCCGGCAAAGCCATAGCCTTGCTGCATCAGACGCTGTACGGCGAGGCCCGGGAGCTGCTTCAGGCCGTGCAAATCTTCAAACGTGGTGGTGAAGGCATGAAAACCGCCCTGTTCAAGGAAGCGTTTCATCCCCAGCTCAATGCGCGCGGCATCGAGAACATTCTGCCGCTTATCGCCATGGATCTGCGCCACCGGGGTCAGGCGATAGCTGCTTTCATACTCATCCACCAGCGCGTTAATATCCCCCTCGCTGATGCTGTTGACCACCTGAACCAGATCGCCCACCGCCCAGGTATTGACCGAGAAGCCGAATTTGATTTGGGCGGCAACTTTATCGCCATCGGTGACCGCGACTTCACGCATGTTGTCGCCGAAGCGGCAGACTTTCAGATGGCGGGTATCCTGTTTAGAAACCGCCTGACGCATCCAGGCGCCGATGCGCTGATGGGCTTTCTGGTCCTGCCAGTGGCCGGTCACCACGCTGTGCTGCTGGCGCATGCGTGCGCCAATGAAGCCGAACTCGCGGCCGCCGTGCGCGGTCTGGTTGAGGTTCATAAAGTCCATATCGATACTGTCCCACGGCAGCGCCGCGTTGTATTGCGTGTGGAACTGTAGCAGCGGCTTATTGAGGATTGTCAGGCCGTTAATCCACATTTTGGCCGGAGAGAAGGTATGCAGCCACACCAGCATGCCGGCACATTTATCATCATAGTTAGCGTCGCGGCAGATATGGGTAATCTCATCCGGCGTGGTGCCCAGCGGCTTTAACACCAGCTTACACGGCAGCTTTGCTTCCGCATTCAGGCTGTTCACCACATGTTCGGCATGCTTAGTGACCTGACGCAGCGTTTCCGGGCCATACAGATGCTGGCTGCCAATCACGAACCATACTTCGTAGTTATCAAAAATCGTCATTTTCGTGTCCTTAATGGGTGAGAGCTGCCTGAGAACGCGGGGATTTTTCCGCCTTCGCAGCCGAAGGGAGATACTGTTGTTCTGCGCTAACCGACCACTGCTGGTAGCGCTGATAAAGTTGTTCGAAGCGTTGAGCGTGAGCAGGACGCGGCTGTAGGGTGTTTTCGACCTCACTGGCCATGTTGCGCTGGGCCGTTGGAATATCCTGATGCACGCCTGCGGCGACGGCGGCGAAGATCGCCGCGCCGAGCGCGCAGCACTGATCGGAGGCGACGATTTGTAGCGGCCGGTTAAGCACATCACAGCAGGTCTGCATGATGACCTGGTTTTTGCGGGCAATACCGCCCAGTGCCATCACGTTATTGACCGGGATACCCTGTTCGGTGAAGCACTCCATAATGGCGCGCGCGCCGAAGGCGGTGGCTGCGACCAGGCCGCCAAAGAGGGCCGGCGCATCGGTGGCGAGATTCAGATCGGTAATCACCCCCTTCAGGCGCTGGTTGGCATTGGGGGTGCGACGGCCGTTAAACCAGTCCAGAACCACCGGCAAATGTTCCAGCGACGGGTTTTTGGCCCAGGCCTTGGTAAGCGATGGCAGCAGCTGTTTCTGCTGGGCAGCGATCTGCGTTTTCAGTTCCGGATACTGCTGAGCCAGCTGTTCCAGCGGCCAGCCGAGAATACGGCCAAACCAGGCGTAAATATCGCCGAAGGCGGATTGTCCGGCCTCCATACCAATAAAGTCAGGGACCACGCTGCCATCGACCTGTCCGCAGATCCCCTTGACCGTGCGATTGCCCACGCTCTGTTTATCGGCGATCAGAATATCGCAGGTAGAGGTGCCGATGACTTTGACCAGAGCGTTAGGCTGCGCGCCGGCGCCGACAGCGCCCATATGACAGTCGAAGGCGCCGCCGGACAGAATGACGGTTTCCGGCAGGCCCAGGCGCTGTGCCCATTCTGCGCAGAGGGTGCCGACCGGGACATCGGCGGTCCAGGTGTCGCTAAACAGCGGCCATCTCAGGTGCTGGTTGATAATCGGATCGAGCTCATCGAAGAAGCTGGCCGGAGGCAACCCGCCCCAGCTTTCGTGCCACAGTGACTTATGGCCAGCGCTGCAGCGACCGCGACGAATATCCTGTGGGCGGGTGGTGCCGGAAAGCAGGGCGGGAATCCAGTCGCACAGCTCAATCCATGAAGCGGCTGCCTCAGCGACAGCGCTGTCCTCACGGGTGACGTGGAGTATTTTGGCCCAGAACCATTCACTGGAGTAGATACCGCCAATGTAGCGGGAGTAATCCTCTTTGCCCGGCTGATGGCACAGGCGAGTAATGGCTTCCGCCTCTTCGACAGCGGTATGGTCTTTCCACAGCACGAACATGGCATTGGGGTTATCGGCAAACTCTTCGCGCAGTGCCAGGACGTTGCCATCCGCATCGATCGGCGCCGGCGTTGAGCCGGTACTATCGACGCCGATACCCACGACCTCGTCACGCTGTTCGGCGCTTAACAATGCCAACACACTTTTCAGCGCAGCTTCCATCGATTCAATATAGTCGCGCGGATGGTGGCGAAACCGGTTGTTCGGGCCATCGCAAAACAGCCCCTCCTGCCAGCGCGGATACCACTCTACGCTGGTGGCCAGCTCCTCACCGGTGGCACATTCCACTGCCAGTGCGCGTACGGAATCACTACCAAAATCGAGGCCAATCGCAATTGCCATGTTGTTACTCCATGCAGAAAACCATTCATGGTGAAACAGTAGATATTCACGGCAAAAACCGTCAGGCCGTATTCGCTAATCTTATGGATTATTTTGCTATGGCATCGCAAAGTGTGACGCTGTGCAAATATTCAATGTGGACTTTTCTGCCGTATTTATTGACACTTTTGTTATGCGGCAAAAGTGTCTGAATTGTGCGATGCCATCGATTTTTGCTGTGACGATGCGGGTTTTAATCGAAATTTTAACTGGCGTCCCAGTACGGAGAGCGGCGTTGGCAGTACAATATTGAATATGGACAATTGGTTTCCATAATATATCCAGGAGAGCTGAACCTATGGCTGAAACACAAAACGATCCGCTGCTGCCGGGCTATTCGTTTAATGCCCATCTGGTGACGGGGCTGACACCGATTGATGCCGATGGCTATCTGGATTTCTTTATTGACCGCCCGCTCGGCATGAAGGGATATATTCTGAACCTGACGGTGCGTGGTGAAGGGGTGATTAACAATCACGATGAGCAGTTTATTTGCCGACCGGGTGATATTTTGCTCTTTCCGCCGGGAGAAATTCATCACTATGGCCGCCATCCCGATGCCAGCGAATGGTATCACCAGTGGGTCTACTTCCGGCCGCGCGCCTACTGGCATGAATGGTTGAACTGGCCGACTATTTTCGCCCATACCGGTTTTTTCCGCCCTGATGAGCAGTGGCAGACGCGTTTTTGCGAGTTGTTTGGGCAGATCGTTGAGGCCGGCCAGGGGGCCGGACGCTATTCGGAGCTGCTGGCGATCAATTTGCTGGAGCAGTTGCTGTTACGGCGCATGGAGGCGATTAATGAGTCTCTGCATCCGCCGCTGGACAATCGCGTGCGCGATGCCTGCCAGTACATCAGCGATCATCTGGCGGATAGCCATTTCGATATCGCCAGCGTCGCCCAGCATGTCTGCCTGTCTCCTTCGCGCCTGTCCCATCTGTTTCGCCAGCAACTGGGCATCAGCGTGCTGGGGTGGCGGGAAGACCAACGCATCAGCCAGGCGAAGCTGCTGCTCAGCACCACACGTATGCCTATTGCCACGGTAGGGCGCAACGTCGGGTTCGAAGACCAGCTCTACTTTTCGCGGGTGTTTAAGAAATGTACCGGGGCCAGCCCCAGTGAATTCCGCGCGGGGTGTGAATAAAACGTAAATAAAATGAAATGTTGCGCCGGATAATTGTCACAACCAGTAAACTAAACCCTAAATAATTCGAGTTGCAGGACAAGAGGCGAAGCCGAATTGAACAGCGCTTTCGCTGGCCCCGAAGGGGTGAGGCCATAGGCCGAATCACGCGGCAACGCAGGGACTCCCCAAGCGCTTACGCAACTAAGTGACTGGGGTGAGCGAGTATAGCCAACGCTCATGCAACTTGAAGTATGACGGGTATATTCAGACAATTGATGACTTGACGAAGGCGCGACGGCTCCGGAGAATCCGTGCTTCGTTTTGAAACCGGGCACATTATGCAAGCATTGCTGGAACATTTTATCACCCAGTCTACGGTCTATTCCCTGATCGCGGTGATGTTGGTCGCCTTTCTTGAATCACTGGCACTGGTGGGGCTGATATTACCGGGAACGGTGATGATGGCCGGGCTGGGGGCGCTGATTGGCAGCGGAGACGTGAATTTCTGGCAGGCGTGGCTGGCGGGGATTATCGGGTGTTTACTCGGCGACTGGATCTCTTTCTGGCTCGGCTGGCGGTTTAAGAAACCGCTGCACCGTTGGTCTTTTATGAAGAAAAACAAGGCACTGCTGGATAAAACGGAGCATGCGCTGCATCAGCACAGTATGCTCACGATTCTTGTCGGCCGCTTTGTGGGTCCGACGCGGCCGCTGGTGCCGATGGTTGCCGGCATGCTCGATCTTCCGGTGGCGAAGTTTATTCTGCCCAATATTATTGGTTGCCTGCTGTGGCCGCCGCTGTACTTCTTGCCGGGTATTCTGGCCGGCGCGGCCATTGATATCCCCACGAATGAGCACAGTGCCAGCTTCAAGTGGCTGCTGCTGGCCGCCGCGTTGCTGGTTTGGCTGGCCGGTTGGCTGTGCTGGCGCTTGTGGCGCAGCGCGAAAATGCGCGATCGCCTGACGCGACTTTTACCCCGCTCGCGTCTGCTGTGGCTGACGCCGGTGACGGTGGTGCTGGCTGGCGCAGCGTTAACCCTGGTGATTCGTCATCCGCTGATGCCTGTCTATCTCAATATTCTGCACAAGGTTATCGCGCGCTAATGCCTAACAGATGAGATGCGCTGCTGTTGCCGCTGAGTAATGTTTCGGTCGCGCCGTCCCAGGCGATCCGCCCGTCGGCCACCACCAGCGAACGTGGCGCGATGCGGGCGGCATCTTCCACACTATGTGACACCATCAGCAGCGTCAGATTTTGACGCTGACAGACATCACTCACCAGCGTCAGCATCTCCTGGCGCAATGCGGGGTCGAGTGCGGAAAAAGGCTCGTCCAGCAGCAGGACCGGCTGTTCCCGGACCAGGCAGCGCGCCAGCGCCACACGTTGGCGCTGGCCGCCGGAGAGTTCGTCCGGCAATCTGTCCAGCAGTGAACCGATACTCATTTGCCCGGCTATCGTCTGCAGGCTGGCGGTTTGCGCCGCGTTAAGCTTCAGCCCCGGATGCATCCCGAGACCGATATTCTGGCGGACGGTAAGATGATGAAAGAGATTGTTTTCCTGAAACAGCATCGATACCGGTCGCCGGGCTGGCGGCGTATGGGTATGAAGCTGGTCGTTAATCAGAATAGTGCCGCTCACCGGGGGTAAAAAACCAGCGATCAGATTGAGCAGGGTGCTTTTTCCCGCGCCGCTTGGGCCGAGCACGGCGAGACGTTCCCCCTGCTGGACGGAGAGCGTGAAGCGCATCGGCAGATGCTGGTAAAGCCAGGTCACATCATTCAGTTTTAACATCACGTCCCGGAAGTTTCTCAATCACGGTAAAGAGTAAAAAGCACAGCAGCAGTAGCAGCAGGGCGGTGACGGCACCGTCCTGGCTACGATAAGAGCCAATTTGCTGGTACAGATAGAACGGTAGTGTACGAAATTGTTCGTTACCGAACAGCGCCACGGCGCCGAAATCGCCGATGGACAGTACGCAGGCAAACGCCAGCGCCTGGGCCAGCGGCCGCTTTAATGCGCGCAATTCGACGACCCTCAGGCGGGTAAAACCGCTCATGCCTAAAGAGTGACAGAGCATACCGTAGCGTGCGGCAATATCGCGCATCGGGTTTTCCAGTACCTTCAGGGCATAGGGGATCGCCATCAGCGCATTGGTGAAGATCACAATACCGTCGGCGGATGCCGGCAGTCCAACGCTGTTATTGAGCAGCAAAAAGAAGCCCGTCGCCAGCACGATGCCTGGCATCGCAAGGATCAGCATCCCGCTGAGCTCCAACGTCTGGCCCGCCAGCGGGCGGTTACGCAGACGCAGTTCACGACTGCTCCACAGTAGCATCATCGTCAGCATGACGCTGAGCAGACCGGCGGAAACCGCGATGCGTAACGAGGTGCAGAATGCCTGCCACAGCGCGGGCTGCGCCAGGACGCTGAGCAGCTTGTGATTCAGTCCGTCGGCGACGACCGCCAGCAGCGGGGGCAGCAGTAACAGCAGCGTGAGAACAATCAGCGCGGTATCGGCCAGTCGACTGTGCAGGCGATCGTCCGGATCGCGCCAGCCGTGAACCTGGGTCGTGCCAATAGCAACGGCCTTGCTCAGGCGCTGGGCGAGAAGGACCAGCCCGAGGCAGCAGACCAGCTGGATCAGCGCCAGCATCGCCGCACGCGCCGGGTCATAATCAAAGTTCAGCGCCTGGTAGATAGCCAGCTCAATCGTGGTAGCCCGTGGGCCGCCGCCGAGCGACAGTACGGTCGCGAAGCTGGCGAAGCAGAGCATAAAGATCAGTGCCGCGACGGGGGGAATTTGCCGCCGTAACCAGGGCCACTCCACCAGTCGGAAAAAGGGGTAGCCGCGCATACCCAGTTGAGCGGCGATCTGGCGCTGCTCTCCGGGGATATTCTCCAGCGCCTGCAGCAGCAGCCGGGTTGCCATCGGCATATTGAAAAAAACGTGCGCCAGCAGGATGCCTTGCAGTCCATACGGCGAGAAATCCCACTGCCAGCCGATGGCGTTAAACAGTGTCGCCAGCCAGCCCTGACGGCCATAGACGCTGAGAATGCCAAAGACGGCGACCAGTACCGGCAGAATCAGCGTCATGGCGTACAGGCGCAGCAACAGCGTGCGACCCGGGAAGCGACGACGATACAGGGCGCGGGCGAGAAAAATCGCCGGCACGACGGAGAAGAGCGCGGAGAGAAACGCCTGCCAGAAAGAGAAACGGATAATGTGCCACAGATAGCTGTCGCTGAAAATTGAGCGCCACGCCGCCTCCGGCGCACTGCCCCAGAGCGCCAGAAACGCGGCCAGGGCGACGGCGACCAGCAGCGCGGCGGCCGTCAGACCTGGTACCAGCCAGCCGAAATTTAGCGGCTGACGGCGCGTTGCCATGCATTAATCCAGTTCTGACGTTCTGCGGCGATCTGCTGCGGGGAATATTCAAGCGTGGTTTGTGGTTTCGGTAATGTGGCAAAAGCCGCGGGTAACGTAACCTGGGTGACCGGATACATCCAGTTGCCGGTCGGGATGGCATTCTGGAAGGCTGGAGACACCATGAACTTGAGGAATTTTTCCGCCAGCTCCGGTTGTTTGCTGGCGGCGGTACGCGCGGCGACTTCCACCTGCAGATAGTGGCCTTCGGCGAAACTGGCGGCCGCGTACTGGTCTTTTTTCTCTTCAATGATGTGGTAGGCCGGCGATGTGGTGTAACTAAGAACCAGATCGCTTTCCCCTTTGAGGAACAGACCGTAGGCTTCGCTCCAGCCTTTGGTGACGGTGACGGTTTTTGCCGCCAGCTTTTGCCAGGCTTCCGGCGACTTCTCGCCATACACTTTTTGCATCCACAGCAGCAGCCCCAGGCCCGGAGTGCTGGTGCGGGGATCTTCGTAGATCACGCGCCATTTTTGATCGCTTTCCACCAGCTCTTTCAGGCTTTTCGGCGGGTTTTTCAGCTTGTTTTTGTCGTAGACGAAGGCGAAATAGCCGTAATCAAACGGCACAAACGTGTCGTTATCCCAGCCGCCCGGTACCGTGACTGCGCTGGCCGGTACCTGGCTTTTGGCGAACAATTTGCTCTGCGTAGCCGCTTCCAGCAGGTTGTTGTCCAGCCCGAGCACCACATCGGCTTTGCTATTCTTGCCTTCCATCCGCAGACGATTAAGCAACGAAACGCCATCTTCCAGCGCCACGAACTTCAGTTCACAGTTGCAGTCGGCTTCAAAGGCTTTTTTCACGACCGGTCCTGGGCCCCAGTCTGCCGAAAAGGAGTCATAGGTGTAGACGGTGAGTACAGGTTTAGCAAACGCGGGAGCGGCGACCAGCGCCAGCAGCGGGAGTAATTTTTTCAACACTTTGCACCTCATAAAAAAGGGGGGGCAAAGGATTTTGAGGGGGCCTCAAATCCCTTCGCCGGCGTTATCCGGATCAGGTTCGACGGGTATTTTCTCAGCCTATACACTTCATCCTTCGCGCTGCCTCTGCGTTAGCATCGCGTGTTCACCCCAGTCACATAGTTATCTATGCTCCCGGGGATTCACCCGCTTGCTGCCTTGATGCAACCCGAATGAGATTGTGTATACACACTTCATCCCTCGCGCTGCCTCTGCGTTAGCATCGCGTGTTCACCCCAGTCACATAGTTATCTATGCTCCCGGGGATTCACCCGCTTGCTGCCTTGATGCAACTCGAATGAGATTGTGTACGTATATCAGCACCCCGTTGAGAACGGCGATAGTGTAATGATTTTGTGAACTAACGGAAAGCGCTTCAGCGCCTGCCGGGAGGGCAATCAGGGATCCGGCGGCGCAAACCATGCGGATTTGAAATCAAACCAGCCTAGCGTATTCATTCGTACGCCACGCATACTGCGCTGTCCCTGGATCATCAGCCAGTGGTGGATCAGCGGTACGATGGTTTGATTGGCCAGCAACTGCTGGCTCCAGGTGGCCGGGTTTAGCTCGCCTGCGTGCCAGCGGCGGGCATCCTGTTCCCAGTCCACAGGAATACAATGCCGGATCAGCGGGACCTCATACAGCCAGGCAAACAGAGAAAAATCAATCGGTAGGGTAAAGTTGGCGCTGTTCAACCAGACATCGCTCACTACCTCGCCACGGTGCCACTCTTCGTATTCCAGCTCCTGAATCTCCAGCTTGACCTGATGCTCCGCCAGCAGCGTCGCCATGATCCCGCCCATCACGCGGTGTTCGACGTGATCCCGGTAGTAGGTGAGGGTGACAGATTCCAGTCCCGGCGGTTTTTCACAGGCATGACTCCGGGCGTGGTGCCAGCGGGGCAGAAGACCGTAGGCCGGGAACCAGTTGCCCTGATACTGTTCACCGGCGTGATAAAGCAGATTGGCGGGCTGTAACAGATAGCTGAGCCACTGGCGAACCGCGAGATTGCTGCCCAGGGGACTGCGGGCATCAAACAGCAGATAGTAGCACCCTTCTTCCAGTCTGCTCTCGACCGCTTTCTCACTTTGTGTGGTGCCCTGTAGCGTCAGACCGCCGTTGGGCTCTTCGCTAATCTCTGGCAGGACCCAGACGTTAACTTCATCAATTAACGCCCGGTAGCCGAAATAATCGTCAAAAGCATGGATCTTCAGCTGGTTTTGATTGTTGCGAACCACCGCATAAGGCCCGGTACCTACTGGCATTGCAGGGAAATTCTCCATCGACTGCCATTCACGCGGCAATACGACAGCCGACACCTGGCCGAACAGCCACGGTAGCCAGCGATCGGGCTGCGTCAGATGTATATCCAGCGTCCAGGCGGTGGGCGAGACAATACGTTCAATATGTGAGTAGAGCGGCAAGGCGTTGCTGCGCTGCAGCGAGGCAATCACATCCTCCATCTCCAGTTCTCTCCCGTGGTGGAAATGAATGCCGGGGCGGAGAAAAAAACGCCAGTGGGTGGGGGAGATCTGCTGCCAGTGGTGGGCAATATCGGCTTCCAGTTCCCCGTTTTCCTCATTTACCCGCGTTAACGCGCTGAAGATTTGCCTGGCGATATGATTTTCCGAGCGGCGCAGCGCGCTACCGGGGAGCAGGTTTTTCATCGGCCGGTAGTAGAGTACGCGCAGAATATGCCGTCCCTGCCGGAAGCTGCGACCCAGATGCGAGATCAGCATCTGGCGGACGGTGGCTTTGTCGCCCACCAGTTGGACCAGCTGATCGATACGATCCTGTTCCAGCAGATCCTCGGCCCGCTGCTGCTGCAGCGCCAGACCGGTATACAGGAAAGCCAGCTTTGAACGCTTGCCGCGCCCGGCTTCCGCTTCCCAGGTTAACCAGCCGCGCTCTTCCATCATATTGAGCAGTGTGCGCATGTGGCGCCGGGAACAGCAGAGCATCTCCGCCAGCTCATTGAGGGTTGTCTCCTGCGATTTACCTTCGCAGCACTGCCATAAGCGGATGAACTGTTGTTGCAGACGAGCAGAAGACATAAAAGAGGAACTCCTGATGAAAACTCAGCAATTTATTAATCCCTATATTAGGCCAATAATGCATTCCGATGAAGCGAGGAGGTGAAGAGGATGAGGTCTACCGCGAAACAGTTCGACCAACGCGACTTTTTCTGCGACGCAGGATGTGTCATGGCTGGCCCGCCTGATGGCAGGGAGACAGCAGAAAATGTCTGACGAACTGATGCACTGGGGAGTGACGTCACAGACCTCGGATCACTGACTTGCCCACATCATGTGTGACTGAGTATTGGTGTGTACTTATCGTTTTTCAGACCCCAGGCCAGTTGACTGAGCTATAACGTCGAGGTCGCCAGCCTGTCGCTTGAAATAGATAGAGTATAAAATCACCCGCCAGCAGATGACTTCTGCTGGCTTTTTTCGTTTTTTTCGCGTGCTTTAAGGACATGACATGCTCTGGTTGATGACGATGGGACGGCGGCTTAACGGGATTTACGCGGCGTTTATGCTGGTCGCTTTTATGATGGGTATTGCGGGCGCGCTGCAGGCGCCAACCCTCAGCTTGTTCCTCAGCCGTGAGGTGGGCGCGCAGCCTTTCTGGGTTGGCCTGTTTTATACCGTTAACGCGATCGCCGGTATTCTGGTGAGCCTGGCGCTGGCGAAACGATCCGATAGCCAAGGGGATCGCCGCCAGCTGATCATGTTCTGCTGCCTGATGGCGGTGGGCAACGCACTGCTGTTTGCTTTTAACCGTCATTACTTAACGTTGATCACCTGCGGCGTGATGCTGGCGTCGATTGCCAATGCCGCGATGCCCCAGCTATTCGCCCTGGCGCGGGAATATGCCGACAGCTCAGCGCGGGAAGTGGTGATGTTCAGCTCGGTGATGCGTGCGCAGCTGTCGCTGGCGTGGGTTATAGGGCCGCCACTGGCCTTTATGCTGGCGCTGAACTATGGCTTTACCACCATGTTCTCGATTGCGGCCGGTATTTTCGTGATTAGCCTGGTGTTAATTGCCGTTAAGCTGCCGTCGGTTGCCCGGGTGGAGCAGCCTGCGCAAGCGGAGGGCGTGGTGCAGAGCGGCGGCTGGCAAGATAAAAACGTGCGTATGCTGTTTACCGCCTCGACGCTGATGTGGACCTGCAACACCATGTATATCATCGATATGCCGTTGTGGATCAGTAGCGATCTTGGTTTGCCGGATAGTCTGGCCGGGATCCTGATGGGGACGGCTGCCGGGCTGGAAATCCCGGCGATGATCCTGGCGGGTTATTATGTAAAGCGCTGGGGCAAACGTAAAATGATGGTCGCCGCTGTGGCGGCCGGCGTGCTGTTCTATCTGGGTCTGATCCTGTTTCACGAGCGCACCGCGCTGCTGGCGCTGCAGCTGTTTAACGCCATTTTTATCGGCATTATCGCTGGGATTGGCATGCTGTGGTTCCAGGATCTGATGCCGGGAAGGGCCGGGGCGGCCACCACGCTGTTTACCAACAGTATTTCCACCGGTGTAATTCTCGCCGGCGTGCTGCAGGGAGCACTGTCGCAAAACTACGGCCACGCCAGCGTGTATTGGGTCATTGCCGGCATCGCGCTGCTGACGCTGTTTTTGACCAGTAAAGTCAAAGATATTTAGCGCCGGCGCCGCACCGCGGACTGCTGCGATGCGCTGTGCGTTCAGGAGAGAATATTCATCATCTCCCGCAACTGACGCACGGCAATTTGTCCGGGCGCCGACGCCTGACCCACGCAGCCAAACGTCATCGCCGAGCCGAACAGGCGTCCGGTGACCCGGCTGATGCCGCCCGGTTTGCCCATTGACATCGTGATTAACGGACGGGTGGCGTACTGTTCTTTCATGACCAGGGTGGCAGAAAGCAATGTCAGCACGTCTTGCGGCGATTGCGGCATGACCGCTATTTTCGGCAGATCGGCGCCCAGCTCCTGCATCCGGCGTAGCCGGGCGATGATCTCTTCCTGCGTCGGTGTTTTGTGGAAATCATGATTGCTCATAATCACTTTCACCCCGGCGGCATGCGCTTCAGCGATCAAGGCCCGGATCGGCATTTCGTCATTGAAGAGCTCAATATCGATAACGTCCACCAGCCCGCTGGCGACGGCCAGACGATTGAGGGCAAAGTACGCGTCATCGCTGAATTCCGTTTCACCCCCCTCTTTGTGACTGCGAAAGGTGAACAGCAGAGGCATATCGGCGAGCAGTCGGCGAATCTCCGTTAGCGCCAGCAGGACCTGTTCTGGTTCATGGACGCTGATAAAGTGGTCGACGCGCCATTCGATGAGATCGGGTCCGGCCTCCACCAGCGTAAGGGCATGGGCTTTCAGCTCATCAAGCGTCTGGCCGATCAGCGGCACGCAAATTAACGTGGCGCCTTCCTGAAAGGTGATGTTTTTAATTGTGACAGCGGTGATCATATGAGGGTCCGTCAGTCAGGGCTGGGTGGGTGTGTTTCTGTCCATCACCCGTGCGAAAAAACCTAAAAAAATGCCCGGTCACAGGACCGGGCTCGGGTATCAACGACGTGGTTAGTTCATAAAGGCCGGCAGTTGATTTTCGTAGGCTGAAATTGCCTCTTCGTGTTGCAGCGTCAGGCCGATGCTATCAAGTCCGTTGAGCATACAGTGGCGGCGGAAGGCATCGATTTTAAAGCTGTAGGTTTTGTCACCCGCTTTCACTACTTCGGATTCCAGATCCACTTCGAACGTTATGCCAGGGTTCGCCTGAACCAGCTTGAACATCTCGTCGACCTGCTCATCGCTCAGCGTCACCGGCAGCAGCTGATTGTTAAAGCTGTTACCGTAAAAGATATCGGCGAAGCTGGGGGCGATAACCACTTTAAAACCGTAATCGGTCAATGCCCACGGCGCATGCTCACGGGAGGAGCCGCAGCCGAAGTTTTCCCGTGCCAGCAGGATCGAGGCGCCTTTATACTCCGGGAAGTTAAGGACGAATTCCGGGTTTGGCTGCTGTCCCTGGTCGTCAAGAAAACGCCAGTCGTTGAACAGATGTGCGCCAAAACCGGTGCGCGTTACTTTCTGCAGGAACTGCTTAGGAATAATCGCATCGGTATCGACGTTTGCGGCATCCAGCGGAACCACCAGGCCCGTATGTTGGGTAAATTTCTCTGCCATGATGGTCTCCTTATTTGATGTCGCGGATATCGGCGAAATGGCCAGTCACGGCTGCCGCTGCGGCCATGGCCGGGCTGACTAAGTGAGTACGTCCGCCGCGGCCCTGACGGCCTTCAAAGTTACGGTTGCTGGTTGATGCGCAGCGCTCGCCAGGATTCAGGCGATCGTTGTTCATTGCCAGGCACATGGAGCAGCCCGGCAGGCGCCATTCAAAACCGGCTTCGATAAAGATCTTATCCAGGCCTTCAGCTTCCGCCTGAGCTTTCACCGGGCCAGACCCCGGGACCACTAATGCCTGCACGCCCGGTGCGACTTTGCGGCCTTTAGCGACTTCGGCCGCGGCGCGCAAATCTTCAATACGCGAGTTGGTACAGGAGCCGATGAATACCTTATCGATAGCCACGTCGGTTAACGGGATACCCGGCTTCAGGCCCATATAGGCCAGCGCTTTTTCCGCGCTTGCCCGCTCGACCGGATCGACGAAAGAGGCCGGGTCGGGAATCATTTCGTTGACGGAGATAACCTGGCCTGGGTTCGTGCCCCAGGTCACCTGCGGGGCAATCTCTTCAGCCTGCAGGGTCACGACGGTATCAAAGGCGGCGTCAGTGTCGGTTTTCAGGGTTTTCCAGTATTTAACGGCAGCGTCGAAGCTCTGGCCTTTTGGCGCATGCAAACGGCCCTTCACATAGTTAAACGTGGTTTCATCCGGTGCGACCAGACCGGCTTTCGCCCCCATCTCGATGGCCATATTGCACAGCGTCATACGACCTTCCATGCTCAGATCGCGAATGGCTTCACCGCAAAACTCCACCACGTGGCCGGTGCCGCCAGCGCTACCGGTTTTACCAATGATGGCCAGCACGATATCTTTGGCGGTGATACCCGGCGCTGCTTTGCCATTAACTTCAATCTTCATGGTTTTGGCACGACCCTGTTTCAGGGTTTGAGTCGCCAGGACGTGCTCAACTTCGGAGGTGCCGATGCCAAAAGCCAGTGCGCCAAACGCGCCGTGGGTAGCGGTGTGAGAATCGCCGCAGACGATGGTCATCCCCGGCAGGGTTACGCCCTGTTCCGGCCCCATCACGTGGACGATCCCCTGATACGGGTGGTTCAAATCATACAGCTCAACACCGAACTCTTTGCAGTTCTTGATCAGTTCCTGCATCTGAATTCGCGCCATTTCGCCGGACGCGTTGATATCTTTCGTCTGGGTGGAAACGTTATGGTCCATCGTGGCGAAGGTTTTACCCGGCTGACGGACCTGACGGTTGTGCGCGCGCAGACCGTCAAAGGCCTGTGGTGAAGTCACTTCATGCACCAGATGACGGTCGATATACAGCAGCGGGGTTTCGTTTTGCGCTTCATAAACGACATGCGCATCAAACAACTTCTCGTATAAGGTCTTCGCCATGATTACACCCCTTCAGCGACATAGCGGGCGATGATATCACCCATTTCATCGGTACTGACTGCGGCTGTACCACGCGCTAAATCGCCGGTACGCACGCCTGCTTCTAATGCACGGTTGATCGCATTCTCAATCGCTGTTGCAGCGTTATCGGCATCCAGGCTGTAGCGCAGCAGCAGTGCCAGAGAGAGGATCTGCGCGATAGGGTTGGCGATATTCTTGCCAGCGATATCCGGGGCTGAACCGCCTGCCGGTTCATACAGACCAAAACCTTGTTCATTGAGGCTGGCCGAAGGCAGCATGCCCATTGAGCCGGTGATCATGGCACATTCGTCAGACAGGATGTCGCCGAACAGGTTGGAGCACAGCAGAACGTCGAACTGGGACGGGTCTTTAATCAGCTGCATCGTGGCATTGTCGATGTACATATGTGCCAGCTCAACGTCCGGGTATTCTTTGGCGATCTCGCTGACCACTTCGCGCCACAGAATAGATGACTGCAGAACGTTCGCTTTATCGATAGAAGTCACTTTATTACGACGTTTGCGTGCGGACTGAAACGCGATATGCGCGATGCGCTCGATTTCAAAGCGATGGTACACTTCGGTATCAAACGCTTTTTCGTGTTGACCGCTGCCTTCGCGGCCTTTCGGCTGGCCGAAGTAGATACCGCCGGTTAATTCACGGACACACAGAATGTCGAAGCCGTTTGCCGCGATATCCGCGCGCAGCGGGCAAAACTCTTCCAGCCCCTGGTACAGCTTCGCCGGACGCAGGTTGCTGAACAGTTTGAAATGTTTACGCAGCGGCAGCAGCGCGCCGCGCTCCGGCTGACCGGCCGGCGGCAGATGTTCCCATTTCGGGCCGCCTACGGAGCCAAACAGAATCGCATCGGCCTGCTCGCAACCTTCTACGGTCGCCTGCGGCAGCGGGGTGCCCTGACGGTCAATAGCAATGCCGCCGACGTCATACTGACTGGTGGTAATGCGCATATCAAAACGGTGACGAACGGCTTCCAGTACTTTCATCGCCTGGCTCATGACTTCCGGGCCAATCCCATCACCTGGCAAAACAGCAATATGGTAATTCTTCGACATTACACGGTTTCCTTCTTGTTCTCGTTATTTTGAGCTTTGCGTTGCAACTCTTTTTCGACTTCTGCTGCGCGCCAGATATTGTTCAGCACGTGAACCATGGCTTTCGCGGAGGATTCAACGATATCCGTCGCCAGACCGACGCCGTGGAAGCGGCGACCGTTGTAGGTCACGACGATATCCACCTGGCCCAGCGCGTCTTTGCCCTGACCTTTGGCGTTCAGGTCATATTTGACCAGCTCAACGTCATAGCCAGCGATGCGGTTGATTGCCTGGTAAATAGCGTCGACCGGGCCATTGCCGTTAGCAGCTTCCGCTTTGGTCTCTTCACCGCAGACCAGTTTTACAGAGGCCGTGGCGATATCGCTGGAGCCTGACTGTACGCTGAAGTAATCCAGACGGAAATGCTCCGGCTCTTCCTGCTGTTTGTTGATGAACGCCAACGCTTCCAGATCGTAATCAAAGACCTGGCCTTTTTTGTCTGCCAGCTTCAGGAATGCGTCGTAAAGGTGATCCATGTTGTAATCGGTATCTTTGTAGCCCATCTCTTCCATACGGTGTTTCACTGCCGCACGGCCGGAGCGGGAAGTCAGATTCAGTTGCACCTGATTCAGACCGATGGATTCCGGAGTCATGATTTCGTAGTTTTCGCGATTCTTCAGCACGCCGTCCTGATGGATGCCGGAGGAGTGGGCGAAGGCACCGGTGCCGACGATGGCTTTGTTAGCCGGAATAGGCATATTGCAAATCTGGCTGACGGTCTGGCTGGTACGCCAGATTTCATTGTGATTAATGCCGGTGCGAACATTCATAATGTCTTTGCGCACCTTGATGGCCATAATGACTTCTTCCAGCGAACAGTTGCCTGCGCGCTCGCCGATACCGTTCATGGCACCTTCAACCTGACGCGCACCGGCGTGGACCGCGGCGATCGCGTTACCTACGGCCAGACCTAAATCGTCATGGGTGTGCACAGAGATGATAGCGTTGTCGATATTCGGGACGCGTTCGTACAGGCCGGTAATGATATTGGAGAACTCGAACGGCATAGTGTAGCCGACGGTGTCCGGGATATTAATCGTCGTGGCGCCAGCGCTGATGGCGGCTTCGACGACGCGCGCCAGATCGGCGATCGGCGTACGACCCGCATCTTCACAGGAGAATTCGACGTCGTCGGTATAGTTGCGTGCGCGTTTAATCATATAGATTGCGCGCTCAATGACTTCATCCAGGGTGCTACGCAGTTTGGTCGCGATGTGCATTGGCGAGGTGGCAATAAAGGTGTGAATACGGAACGCTTCGGCGACTTTTAAGGATTCTGCCGCCACATCAATGTCTTTCTCAACGCAACGAGCCAGGGCGCAGACGCGGCTGTTTTTGATGGTGCGCGCGATGGTTTGTACGGACTCGAAGTCGCCAGGAGATGAGACCGGGAAGCCGACCTCCATCACATCAACGCCCATCCGTTCCAGGGCCATCGCAATCTGCAGCTTCTCTTTCACGCTCAGGCTGGCCTGTAACGCTTGCTCCCCGTCACGTAAGGTCGTATCGAAAATAATGACTTGCTGGCTCATGGTTTAGATCCTTAATCGGTGTCCTGGGCGCCTTGCTGACGAGCATAAAAAAACCCGCGCAATGGCGCGGGTTTAATAGTCTTGCTGGAAGATGACTTAACGCTGAACGTCGCCCAACAGCCTACCGCGCATAGTGGATGCGTTTAGTAGTAGTAGGCCGGTGAAACGAGTGGTGCGAATCATTGCATCATGCTCCAGATGAAATCGATATGCCTTTAGAGTTACTGGATACGCGTTTTGATGTCAACCCCTGGTAAGGAAAAACACCTGTTTGCTATCGGAAGGTATTAGCGGATTATGCTGGTTAGCGCGCATTTTTTCCGACGATAGTATTATTGGCTGCCTTGTCAGGGGAAATTTTAAAACGGGTCGCAGCAAGGTTGTTTCATTCCGGAGAAAAGACGCGTAGATAAGGGGAAGAGAGTATCGTAATGAAACAGGTAACTTTATGGGGCTGCGAATGTTTTTGTGTGGGATTCCGGGAGTCATCAATGATGACTGAGTGTTAATTTAAAACAGGCGGTAAATTCAAATTTGAATCATACTTAAATTAGAGTTAATCCTCGGGAGTGCTTGTTTTTTATCATTATGAGTACACTTAACATTATCAGGTAATCGATATGGTTTGAGTGGCTTAGGAATTTTCACGATAATTTTCCGGGTTCGGATTTACTTATAATTTTGATAAATTCCTAAAATGCATTCCTGCCCTTTTATAAATGACATATGTATGGTAAATGATATTTCCTTTATCGATTACCGCATTTTAAAAAGGGAATTAAACGCGATGGTGGAGCTGGATATGATAACTGGAACTTCTGAGACGACACTCCCCTCCGGCGAGGATGTCCCCAAACCTCAGCTCAGAACGGTCGATCTTAATCTGCTTACCGTTTTTGATGCGGTCATGCAGGAGCAAAATATTACGCGGGCGGCGCATTCGCTGGGGATGTCTCAGCCTGCGGTGAGTAATGCCGTAGCGCGACTGAAAGTGATGTTTAATGATGAGCTGTTTGTGCGTTATGGCCGAGGCATTCAGCCGACGGCTCGCGCATTTCAGCTATTTGGCTCAATACGCCAGGCATTGCAACTGGTGCAAAATGAGTTACCGGGATCCGGTTTTGACCCGATAAACAGCGAGCGCATATTTAATCTCTGCATCTGCTGCCCGTTAGATAACCATCTTACTTCGATTATATTTAACAAAGTTAACGAAGTTGCACCGAATATTCATTTAGTTTTTAAAGCATCACTTAATCAAAAAACAGAACATCAATTACGTTATCAGGAAATAGAGTTTGTGGTCGGTTATGAAGAGTTTCGCCGACCTGAGTTTGCCTGTGTGCCCTTGTTTAAAGATGAAATGATATTAGTGGCCAGCAGTAAACACCCACGCATTTCCGGACCTATGACGGAAGCGGAAATTTATCGTGAAGAACATGCGGTTGTGGCTTTGGATCGCTATGCTTCGTTTAGCCTGCCCTGGTATAGCTCTGTCAATAAGCAGACGCAGATTGCGTATCAAGGGAATGCGATGGTCAGCGTACTCAATGTGGTATCACAAACTCACATGGTGGCCATTGCCCCACGCTGGCTGGCGACTGAGTATGCAGAAAAGCTGAACCTGCAATTATTGCCGTTACCGCTAAAAGTAAATAGTCGTACCTGCTATCTCTCCTGGCATGAGGCTGCCGGAAAAGACAGAGGTCATCAGTGGATGGAAGAGTTGCTGGTGCGTATTTGCCAGCGCTAAATAGCGGTATCTGCGCGGGAGCACTCGCTCTCGCTTTATGTGATAAAAACCACAAAATATAGAATTTTATCCTGTTTGCCGTTTTCGGTCGGAGCGCTCTGCAAATGAAAAATGGATGAATTTCTGTCATCAGACAATTTGTCCGAGTAATTTCAGCGCTCGATTCTTATTTATGAAGCTTTTGACCAAGTTTCATATCAAATTCTTATCTTTTATTCTTTTAGTGGCTTGCATACGTCCGAGGTCGCTAATTGCCTGCCCGTTGGCGAGCAGTTATGGTAAGAGCACGCAGTCCATTCACCTCAATGTCAGGAGACGATTCCTGACATTGTGCGAACGCGCGGAAATTGAATTCTGCTGCCGTTAGAAAACAATAAGCCTGGAGGCAAACCATGGAGATGTTGTCAGGAGCCGAGATGGTCGTCCAATCGCTTGTCGATCAGGGCGTCAAGCAAGTATTCGGCTATCCCGGAGGCGCGGTCCTCGATATCTATGATGCGTTGCATACCCTGGGGGGTATCGACCATATTCTGGTGCGCCACGAGCAGGCGGCGGTACATATGGCAGACGGCCTTGCCCGTGCGACCGGTGAAGTGGGAGTGGTGCTGGTGACTTCGGGCCCGGGGGCGACGAATGCCATCACCGGTATTGCAACGGCATACATGGATTCTGTTCCACTGGTGATTCTCTCCGGGCAGGTCGCGACTTCCCTGATTGGTTATGATGCCTTCCAGGAGTGCGACATGGTTGGTATCTCCCGACCGGTGGTGAAACACAGTTTCCTGGTCAAGCAGACGGAAGATATTCCCGGCGTGCTGAAAAAAGCGTTCTGGCTGGCTGCCAGCGGACGTCCAGGTCCGGTGGTCGTTGATTTACCAAAAGATATCCTCAATCCGGCGAATAAACTACCATACGCGTGGCCGGATACCGTCAGTATGCGTTCTTACAACCCGACAACCAGTGGTCATAAAGGGCAAATTAAACGCGCTCTGCAGACACTGGTGGCGGCAAAACATCCTGTTGTCTATGTTGGCGGCGGGGCAATTAACGCCGGATGCGAAGAACAACTGCGTACTCTGGTGGAAAAACTAAATCTGCCGGTGGCTTCGTCGCTGATGGGGCTCGGTGCGTTTCCTGCCACCCATTCCCAGGCATTAGGTATGCTGGGGATGCATGGGACGTATGAAGCCAACATGACGATGCATCACTCCGATGTCATCTTTGCCGTCGGCGTGCGGTTTGACGATCGTACAACCAACAATCTGGCGAAGTATTGCCCGAATGCGACGGTGCTGCATATCGATATCGATCCGACCTCCATTTCGAAGACGGTTCCGGCAGATGTGCCGATCGTCGGCGATGCGCGTCTGGTGCTGGATCAGATGCTCGATCTCCTGGAACAGGAAGAGGCGCGGCAGCCGCATGACGAGATCCGCGACTGGTGGCAACAGATAGAGCAATGGCGCGCGCGCCACTGCCTGCAATACGATACGCAAAGCGGCAAGATCAAACCTCAGGCCGTCATTGAGACCATCTGGCGCCTGACTAACGGCGATGCTTACGTGACCTCTGATGTCGGTCAGCACCAGATGTTTGCCGCCCTTTACTATCCCTTCAACAAGCCAAGACGTTGGATTAATTCAGGTGGCCTCGGCACGATGGGCTTCGGTTTGCCTGCTGCTCTCGGCGTGAAGATGGCGTTGCCGGAAGAAACAGTCATTTGTGTGACTGGCGATGGCAGTATCCAGATGAATATCCAGGAGCTTTCCACCGCTTTGCAGTATGAGCTGCCGGTACTGGTGTTGAATCTGAACAACCGCTATCTCGGGATGGTGAAGCAGTGGCAGGATATGATCTATTCCGGTCGCCATTCACAATCTTATATGGAGTCCCTCCCGGATTTCGTCCGGCTTGCAGAAGCCTATGGGCATGTAGGGATTCGCATCAGCGAACCGCAGGAGCTGGAGTCGAAGCTGGCCGATGCGCTGGAGCAGGTGCGTAATCATCGTCTGGTCTTCGTTGATGTGACGGTGGACGGCAGCGAGCATGTGTATCCCATGCAGATCCGCGGCGGCGGCATGGATGAGATGTGGTTGAGCAAAACGGAGAGAACCTGATTATGCGCCGGATATTATCTGTATTACTGGAAAACGAATCAGGCGCTTTATCACGCGTCATTGGTCTTTTCGCGCAGCGCGGGTATAACATTGAAAGCCTGACGGTAGCCCCCACCGACGATCCGACGCTTTCGAGAATGACTATCCAGACCGTTGGCGATGAGAAAGCCATCGAGCAAATTGAAAAACAGCTGCATAAGCTGGTGGATGTACTGCGCGTCAGCGAGCTGGGGCAGAATTCGCACGTTGAACGTGAAATCATGCTGGTGAAAGTTCAGGCGAGCGGTTTTGGCCGCGAAGAGGTGAAGCGCAACACGGAGATTTTCCGCGGGCAAATCATCGATGTCACGCCATCACTGTATACCGTCCAACTGGTAGGGACCAGCGATAAACTGGACGCTTTTCTTGCTTCCTTGCGCGATGTTGCGCGCATTGTCGAAGTGGCGCGCTCCGGTGTGGTAGGACTCTCGCGCGGCGACAAAATCATGCGATGAGTTCCTGAAATTGACGTAAAAATAGCCCGACACAATCTGTCGGGTTATTTTTTTGCGAAATTGGTGGGAACTGTAGACAAAAGCGGTTGCTGCGCTAACTATTCTGCGTTTAGATGTTATGAAAATGAATCCATAGCTGAAGAAAGGTTATGTTCTGTACTCATTACCCAAGGGGCAATTGTGAAACTGGATGAAATCGCCCGGCTGGCCGGTGTCTCGCGAACCACCGCTAGCTATGTGATTAACGGTAAAGCGAAACAGTACCGCGTCAGCGACAAAACGGTCGAAAAGGTGATGGCCGTCGTTCGTGAGCACAACTACCATCCGAATGCGGTCGCTGCTGGCTTGCGTGCAGGACGCACGCGTTCTATTGGTCTGGTGATTCCCGATCTGGAAAATACCAGCTATACCCGTATTGCTAACTATCTTGAGCGTCAGGCCCGCCAGCGTGGCTATCAGTTGCTGATCGCCTGTTCGGAAGATCAGCCTGACAACGAGATGCGCTGCATTGAGCATCTTCTACAGCGTCAGGTGGATGCCATTATCGTCTCGACGTCATTACCACCTGAGCACCCGTTCTATCAACGCTGGGCCAACGATCCTTTCCCGATTGTCGCGCTGGATCGCGCGCTCGATCGTGAGCACTTCACCAGCGTTGTTGGCGCCGATCAGGATGATGCCGAAATGCTGGCCGCTGAACTGCGTAAATTCCCGGGGGAAAACGTCCTTTATCTTGGTGCGTTACCGGAGCTGTCGGTAAGTTTCCTGCGTGAACATGGCTTCCGTACCGCGTGGAATGACGATCCGCGTGAAGTGCAGTATCTGTACGCCAACAGTTTTGAACGCGAAGCGGCAGCGCAGTTGTTTGAGAAATGGCTGGAAACGCATCCAATGCCGCAGGCGCTGTTCACAACCTCATTTCCGCTGTTGCAGGGGGTGATGGATGTGACGCTGCGCCGGGAAGGGAAGCTGCCCTCCGAACTGGCTATTGCGACTTTCGGTGACAATGAGCTGCTCGATTTCCTGCAGTGTCCGGTACTGGCCGTGGCCCAGCGCCACCGCGATGTAGCTGAACGCGTGTTGGAAATTGTGCTCGCCAGCCTCGACGAACCACGTAAGCCAAAACCGGGCTTAAGCCGTATCCGTCGTAATTTATATCGCCGGGGAAGTTTGAATCGCCGTTGATGGCTATCGATCGCCAGCATCGGTGGGGGTTAAACCCGGAAAGAGGCGTGTGACTCGCCAGGCGAAAGTCGTCTGGCGATAATCCGTACAAATTACCATAAAAAATAAATTTGAATCTCTTTCAGACAAATCCCTAAACTTCTTTACGCATTATTTTGTTTTATTCTGGAGTTGCCGCTTTCCGGCACCCGTTAGCGATAAAAAAAAGTTAAATCAGACTTTATTTGTATTATTTTGTTACATTCATTAAGTTAATCGCTGAATTAACACCCGTTTTGCGGCTCATCACACGGTCATCTCCCTGCACCCCGCGACAAGAGTGCTTCTCTGACGTTAACAGGCACTGTTAACGGACATCATAATCGCCTAAAATGCCGCTCGAGTCGCAAACTGACACTTTATATTTTCCCACCGAAGATATTTTGTTGCTTTTAACTGTTACGAATTTGTTGGTTGTTTTCTTACACGTATTCATAGCGTTAATTTGCCTCTTTTGTTGGTGATTATTTCATCAGGCCTAATATCGGCTGCAAATAATGGGTTTTTGAGCTTCGTTGGTATTCGTGCTGGCTTGACAAGCTTTTCCTCCGCTCCGTAAACTCCTTCTAGTGGGAATTTGTGGGTTAAAGTGGCGAAAAGGGGTGAGGCTGGCATGTTCCGTGGGGCAACGTTAGTCAATCTCGACAGCAAAGGCCGTCTGGCCGTACCGACGCGTTACCGCGACGGGCTGATCGAAGACGCTTCCGGTCAACTGGTTTGTACCATTGACATTCATCACCCGTGCCTGCTGCTTTACCCCTTGCCTGAATGGGAAATCATTGAGCAGAAATTGTCGCGTTTATCGAGCATGAATCCCGTTGAGCGGCGCGTGCAGCGTCTGCTTTTGGGTCATGCCAGCGAATGTCAGATGGATAATGCCGGGCGTCTGTTGATCGCACCGGTGTTACGGCAGCATGCCGGGCTGACAAAAGAAGTGATGCTGGTCGGACAGTTCAATAAGTTTGAACTGTGGGATGAAACGACCTGGTATCAACGGGTCAAGGAAGATATCGACGCTGAACAGTCGTCTACCGACGCCTTGTCGGAGCGTCTGCAGGATTTGTCTCTATAACATGATGGAAAATTTTAAACATACTACGGTACTTCTGGATGAAGCGGTTAACGGCCTGAATATTCGTCCGGATGGTATCTACATTGATGGAACCTTTGGTCGCGGCGGACACTCGCGCCTGATCCTTTCCCAACTGGGAGCGGAAGGACGCTTGCTGGCTATCGATCGCGATCCGCAGGCTATCGCCGTGGCGAAAACCATCGATGATCTTCGCTTTTCCATCGTACATGGACCTTTCTCTGCGCTGGCTGATTATGTTAGTGAGCGCGGACTAACTGGCAAGATCGACGGAATTCTTCTCGATCTTGGTGTCTCTTCACCTCAGCTTGATGATGCAGAGCGTGGCTTCTCATTTATGCGCGATGGCCCGCTGGATATGCGTATGGACCCCACCCGCGGCCAGTCTGCCGCCGAGTGGCTACAGACGGCAGACGAAGCGGATATCGCCTGGGTGATTAAAACCTTCGGTGAAGAGCGCTTCGGTAAGCGCATCGCGCGCGCCATCGTGGAACGTAACCGTATCGAGCCCATGACCCGCACGAAAGAGCTGGCGGAAGTGGTGACGGCGGCGACGCCGGTGAAGGACAAATTTAAACATCCCGCGACCCGTACCTTCCAGGCGGTGCGTATCTGGGTGAACAGTGAACTGGAGGAGATAGAGCAGGCGCTAAAAAGCTCGCTCAGTGTGCTGGCCCCGGGTGGGCGGCTTTCTGTTATCAGTTTCCACTCGCTGGAAGACCGTATTGTGAAGCGCTTTATGCGTGAACAAAGCCGCGGTCCGCAGGTTCCGGCCGGGTTACCGATGACCGAGGAGCAGCTCAAAAAACTGGGCGGCCGCGAGTTGCGAGCACTAGGCAAGTTGATGCCGGGCGAAGAAGAGGTGGCAGAGAATCCACGGGCCCGTAGTTCAGTTCTGCGCATTGCAGAGAGGACGAACGCATGATCGGCAGAGTGACAGAAGCCTTAAGCAAAGTTAAAGGATCGTTAGGAAGCAACGAGCGCCATGCCTTGCCTGGCGTCATCGGGGACGATCTTCTGCGGTTTGGGAAACTGCCACTCTGCCTGTTCATTTGCATCATCATTACGGCGATTACCGTGGTGACGACGGCACACCATACCCGTCTGTTAACCGCGCAGCGTGAGCAACTGGTTCTGGAACGTGACGCGTTGGATATTGAATGGCGAAACCTGATCCTCGAAGAAAACGCGCTCGGCGATCATAGTCGAGTTGAGCGGATCGCGACCGAGAAGTTGCAGATGCAACACGTCGATCCATCGCAAGAAAATATCGTTGTACAAAAATAAGGATTATTGCGACGCATGAAAGCAGCGCCGAAAACGCTAAAACCAAAACGTCAGGAAGAACAGGCCAACTTTATCAGTTGGCGTTTTGCGTTGCTTTGCGGCTGTATTCTGCTGGCTCTGGCGTTTCTGCTGGGCCGTGTGGCCTGGCTACAGGTGATCAGTCCGGACATGCTGGTGCGTCAAGGGGATATGCGTTCTTTACGCGTGCAGGAAGTCTCCACCGCCCGCGGAATGATTACTGACCGCTCCGGGCGCCCGCTGGCGGTGAGCGTGCCGGTGAAGGCTATCTGGGCGGACCCGAAAGAGCTGCACGATGCCGGCGGTGTCACCCTTGATAACCGCTGGAAGGCGTTGGCCGACGCGTTAAATATGCCGCTGGATCAGCTGGCATCGCGCATCAACACCAACCCAAGAATGCGTTTTATCTATCTGGCGCGTCAGGTCAACCCTGATATGGCGGATTACATCAAGAAGCTGAAGCTGCCAGGGATTCACATGCGCGAAGAGTCGCGCCGTTACTACCCGTCAGGTGAAGTTACCGCTCACCTTATTGGTTTCACCAACGTCGATAGCCAGGGTATTGAAGGCGTCGAGAAGAGCTTTGATAAATGGCTGACCGGTCAACCCGGGGAACGTATCGTGCGTAAAGACCGCTACGGCCGCGTTATTGAAGATATCTCCTCCACCGACAGCCAGGCCGCGCACAATCTGGCGTTGAGTATCGATGAGCGTCTGCAGGCGTTGGTTTATCGCGAACTGAATAATGCCGTGGCGTTTAACAAAGCGGAGTCGGGAAGTGCGGTCCTGGTCGATGTCAACACTGGCGAAGTGTTGGCGATGGCCAACAGCCCCTCTTATAACCCGAATAATTTCTCCGGAACGGCGAAAGATATCATGCGTAACCGTGCCATTACTGACGTGTTTGAACCGGGTTCGACGGTCAAGCCGATGGTGGTGATGACGGCGCTGCAGCGCGGCATTGTGAACGAAAATACCGTGCTGAATACCATTCCTTACCGTATTAACGGCCACGAGATCAAAGACGTGGCGCGCTATAGCGAATTGACCCTGACCGGGGTACTACAAAAGTCGAGTAACGTCGGTGTTTCCAAGCTGGCGTTAGCGATGCCGTCCTCAGCGTTAGTAGATACTTACTCACGTTTTGGACTAGGAAAAGCGACCAATTTGGGGTTGGTCGGAGAACGCAGTGGCTTATATCCTCAAAAACAACGGTGGTCTGACATAGAGAGGGCCACCTTTTCTTTCGGCTACGGGCTAATGGTAACGCCGTTACAGTTAGCGCGAGTCTATGCAACGATCGGCAGCTATGGCATCTATCGCCCGCTGTCGATTACCAAAGTTGATCCACCGGTTCCCGGTGAGCGTGTGTTCCCGGAACCTCTCGTTCGTACTGTCGTGCATATGATGGAAAGCGTGGCGCTGCCCGGTGGCGGTGGCGTGAAGGCGGCGATTAAAGGCTACCGCATTGCGATCAAAACCGGTACGGCGAAGAAGGTGGGGCCAGATGGCCGCTACATCAACAAATATATTGCTTACACCGCAGGCGTTGCGCCCGCCAGCCACCCGCGTTTTGCGTTGGTGGTGGTGATCAACGACCCGCAGGCGGGTAAATACTACGGCGGCGCCGTTTCCGCGCCGGTTTTCGGTGCCATCATGGGGGGCGTACTGCGCACCATGAACATCGAGCCGGATGCGTTGGCAACGGGTGAAAAAAGTGAATTTGTGATTAATCAAGGCGAGGGAACAGGTGGCAGATCGTAATTTGCGCGACCTTCTCGCTCCGTGGGTGCCAAATGCGCCGGAGCGAATTCTGCGAGAGATGACGCTGGACAGCCGGGTGGCTGCTTCCGGCGATCTCTTTGTCGCGGTCTTAGGTCATCAGGCGGACGGGCGTCGTTATATCCCGCAGGCGATAGCGCA
The DNA here is from genome assembly GCF_039594335.1 of Raoultella sp. Lineage (NCBI taxonomy): Bacteria > Pseudomonadati > Pseudomonadota > Gammaproteobacteria > Enterobacterales > Enterobacteriaceae > Klebsiella > Raoultella sp. Next base: position 2,988 of record NZ_JBCNNS010000005.1, on the reverse strand, counting down.
AGGTGTTGCTGCCATTATTGCAGAGGCCAAAGATGAGGCTGCTGACGGCGAAATCCGTGAAATGCACGGCGTGCCGGTTATTTATCTCAGCCAGCTCAATGAGCGCTTATCCGCGCTGGCCGGGCGTTTTTACCATCAGCCTTCAGAGCAACTGCGCCTGATTGGTGTCACCGGTACCAACGGTAAAACCACGACCACGCAACTCCTGGCGCAGTGGGCCAACTTGCTTGGAGAAACCAGCGCGGTGATGGGTACGGTGGGCAACGGTCTGCTGGACAAAGTTATTCCGACGGAAAACACCACCGGTTCTGCAGTCGATGTCCAGCACGTGCTTTCTGGTCTGGCAGCGCAGGGTGCAACCTTCGCGGCCATGGAAGTCTCTTCTCACGGTCTGGTTCAGCACCGCGTGGCGGCGCTGCAGTTTGCCGCATCGGTCTTTACTAACCTGAGTCGCGATCACCTGGATTATCACGGTGATATGGAACATTACGAAGCGGCAAAATGGCTGCTTTATTCCACCCATCATTGCGGACAGGCTATCGTCAACGCCGATGATGAAGTGGGGCGCCGCTGGCTGGCGAAGTTGCCGGACGCGGTTGCCGTATCGATGGAAGATCACATTAACCCGAACTGCCACGGTCGCTGGCTGAAGACGACGGCGGTGAACTACCACGACAGCGGGGCAACCATTCAGTTTGATTCCAGCTGGGGCAAGGGCGAAGTTGAAAGCCGTCTGATGGGCGCCTTTAACGTCAGCAACCTGCTACTGGCGCTGGCCACGCTGCTGGCGCTGGGCTATCCGTTGGCTGAGTTGCTGAAAACCGCGGCTCGTCTGCAGCCGGTCTGCGGCCGTATGGAAGTGTTCAGCGCACCGGGCAAACCGACGGTGGTGGTGGATTATGCCCATACCCCGGATGCATTGGAAAAAGCGCTGCAGGCGGCACGTCTGCACTGCAACGGCAAGCTGTGGTGCGTCTTCGGCTGCGGCGGCGATCGCGATAAAGGTAAACGCCCGTTGATGGGCGCTATCGCCGAAGAGTTCGCCGATATTGTGGTGGTTACCGATGACAACCCGCGTACCGAAGAGCCTCGCGCCATCATCAACGATATCCTCGCAGGCATGATTGACGCCGGACACGCGAAGGTGAAAGAAGGTCGGGCCGAAGCGGTGACCAACGCCGTGATGCAGGCCGCCGAAGGAGATGTCGTGCTGGTCGCTGGCAAAGGTCATGAGGATTACCAGATTGTTGGCAATCGCCGTCTTGACTATTCCGATCGCGTTACTGTAGCCCGTCTGCTGGGAGCGGTAGCATGATTCGCTTGATGCTAAGCCAACTCGCCGACGTGACGCGCGGCGAACTGCACGATGGTGATCTGGCCATCGATGAGGTCACGTCGGACACCCGTAAGATCACGGCCGGCTGCCTGTTCGTTGCCTTAAAAGGCGAACGTTTTGATGCTCACGATTTCGCGGAGCAGGCGAAAAAAGCCGGTGCCGGTGCGCTGCTGGTCAGCCGTCAGCTGGCGTGTGATTTACCTCAGGTGGTGGTGAAAGATACTCGCCTGGCCTTTGGCGAGCTGGCGGCGTGGGTTCGCCAGCAGGTGCCAGCCCGTGTTGTGGCGCTGACCGGCTCTTCCGGGAAAACGTCGGTGAAAGAGATGACGGCGGCGATTCTCGCTCAATGCGGCAATACGCTCTACACCGCCGGCAACCTGAATAATGACATTGGCGTACCTATGACACTGCTGCGCCTGACGCCAGAGCATCGCTATGCGGTGATCGAATTGGGTGCTAATCATCAGGGCGAAATTGCCTGGACCGTCGGTCTGACGCGTCCGGAAGCAGCCCTGGTCAACAATCTGGCCGCCGCTCACCTTGAAGGTTTTGGTTCGCTGGCGGGCGTGGCGAAAGCGAAGGGCGAAATCTTTACCGGCCTGCCGGAAAACGGCGTTGCCATTCTGAATGCTGACAATAACGACTGGCTGAACTGGCAAAGCGTCATTGGCTCGCGCAAGGTATGGCGTTTCTCGCCGAATGCGGCCAACAGCGATTTTGCAGCGGCCCAGATCCATGTTACCAGCCACGGGACAGAATTTACGCTGCAAACCCCGCTGGGGAGCGTGGATGTTCTGCTACCGCTGCCGGGTCGCCACAATATCGCCAACGCGCTGGCTGCAGCCTCGTTGGCTATGGCGGTGGGCGCCGATTTAAATGCGGTGAAGGCCGGTCTGGCGCAGCTGAAAGCCGTACCGGGACGTCTGTTCCCTGTCACGCTGGCAGAAAATCAGCTGTTGCTCGATGATTCCTACAATGCCAACGTCGGTTCAATGACCGCCGCGGTGCAGGTGCTGTCCGAGATGCCGGGCTATCGTGTCCTGGTTGTCGGCGATATGGCCGAGTTGGGTACGGAAAGCGCAGCGTGCCATCGTCAGGTTGGCGAGGCGGCAAAAGCGGCAGGGCTTGACCGCGTACTCAGCACCGGCGTGCTGAGCGCAGAGATTAGCCGCGCCAGCGGCGTGGGCGAGCATTTCAGTGATAAAGCATCGCTGGTGGCTCGACTGCGTGAGCTGATGGCGGAACACAAGATCATCACCATTTTAGTGAAGGGTTCACGTAGTGCCGCCATGGAAGAGGTAGTACGCGCATTACAGGAGAATGGAACATGTTAGTGTGGCTGGCCGAACATTTGGTCAAATATTATTCCGGCTTTAACGTCTTTTCTTATCTGACGTTTCGCGCCATCGTCAGCCTGCTGACCGCGCTGTTCATCTCTTTGTGGATGGGCCCGCGCATGATCGCCCGTCTGCAAAAACTCTCTTTCGGCCAGGTCGTACGTAATGATGGTCCGGAATCACACTTCAGCAAACGCGGTACGCCGACCATGGGCGGGATCATGATCCTGACCGCCATTGTGGTCTCTGTCCTGCTGTGGGCCTACCCGTCCAACCCGTACGTATGGTGTGTTCTGACCGTGCTGATCGGCTACG
>NZ_JBCNNS010000049.1:0-29239 GCF_039594335.1 Raoultella sp. | reverse complement strand
CAGGCCCTGCTGGCGGAACGCGGTACCCTGGAAGATCCTAACCAGTTCATTCGCCGTATGAACCAGCTGTTGGCTTCCTGATCCTTTCGTTGTTTGTCCACACCGGCCCGCGTACTGGATGCGCGGGCCGGTGTGGATGCTTCCTCTGATGGCGTAATCTCTGCCTTTCAAGCAAAATAAACCTTCCATTAACCGTTTCAGCCGCTGCGCCTTTCTTGAGCCATCTGCATTCTGGTGGTATGGTTTAGCGTTTTTGAAAAATTGAATCGACTTTTGAGGGGATTTTCGTAATGCGTATTATTCTGCTTGGCGCTCCGGGCGCGGGTAAAGGAACTCAGGCTCAGTTCATCATGGAGAAATACGGAATTCCGCAAATCTCTACCGGTGACATGCTGCGTGCTGCGGTGAAATCGGGATCCGAGCTGGGCAAACAGGCCAAAGACATTATGGATGCCGGCAAGCTGGTGACCGACGAACTGGTGATTGCGCTGGTTAAAGAGCGTATCACCCAGCAAGATTGTCATAACGGTTTTCTGCTCGACGGCTTCCCGCGCACCATTCCGCAGGCTGACGCCATGAAAGAAGCGGGCATCGCCGTTGATTACGTTCTGGAATTTGATGTACCGGACGAACTGATCGTTGACCGCATCATTGGTCGTCGCGTACATGCGGCTTCCGGTCGCGTTTACCACATCAAGTTCAACCCGCCGAAGGTGGAAGGTAAAGACGACGTGACCGGCGAAGAGCTGACCACCCGTAAAGATGACCAGGAAGAAACCGTACGTAAGCGCCTGGTGGAATACCATCAGATGACGGCGCCGCTGATCGGTTATTATCAGAAAGAAGCTGAAGCGGGCAACACCCGGTACGCAAAGGTTGACGGTACCAAAGCCGTTGCCGACGTGCGCGCTGAACTGGAAAAAATCCTCGGTTAATCCCGTTGGTTCTCATCCTGCCACGGCGGGATGAGAACATCTCTTATTCTACCTTTTTCTTTGATTGGTTCCGTTTAGCGCCATTTCAGCTACAATTGTCAGCGATTCAAATGGTTAAGAGGCGGTCATGCATCAGACGAAAACAGGTATCTTGTTAGCCAACTTAGGCACTCCCGATGCGCCCACGCCCGATGCGGTGAAGCGCTATCTGCGACAATTTCTCAGCGACAAGCGGGTGGTTGATACGCCTCGTCTGCTGTGGTGGCCGCTCCTGCGCGGCGTGATACTGCCCCTGCGCGCGCCGCGGGTTGCGAAACTTTATCAGTCCGTGTGGATGGAAGAGGGATCGCCGCTGATGGTTTACAGCCGTCGACAGCAGCAGGCTTTGGCTGCGCGTCTACCCGATACACCGGTTGCCTTAGGCATGAGCTACGGTTCACCTGCGCTGGAAAGCGCAGTGGATGAACTGCTGGCCCAGGGGGTTGACCATATCGTGGTGCTGCCGCTGTATCCGCAATATTCTTGTTCCACGGTGGCGGCAGTGTGGGATGAACTGGCGAGAATTCTGGCTAAAAAACGGGCCATCCCGGGTATCTCCTTTATTCGCGATTATGCCGATGATGCCAGCTATATAGAGGCGTTGACTGCCAGCGTTCGTGCATCGTTTGCCGTGCACGGCGAACCGGATGTGTTGTTGCTTTCTTATCACGGCATACCGCAGCGTTTTGCTCACGAAGGCGACGATTACCCGCAGCGTTGCCGCGATACAACCCGCGAGTTGGTCTCCGCGTTGGGACTTTCGCCGGACCGCGTCATGATGACCTTCCAGTCGCGCTTTGGCCGCGAGCCGTGGCTGACACCTTACACCGACGAGACATTGAAAATGTTGGGCGAGAAGGGCGTGAAGCATATTCAGGTGATTTGTCCGGGCTTTGCTGCGGATTGTCTGGAAACCCTGGAGGAGATCGCCGTGCAGAACCGGGAGGTCTTCCTTGAGGCTGGTGGGCAGAAATATGAATACATTCCGTCGCTTAATGCGGACAGCGCGCATATCGAAATGATGGTGAACCTGACGGCGCCGTATCGCTAATCGCGTGCGGAAGGGGGAATATGCTATTATTCCCCACTTGTTCACTGCCATTAAATCGCCTCTATGAAATTTCCCGGTAAACGCAAATCTAAACACTACTTTCCCGTTAATGCTCGCGATCCGCTGTTGCAACAAACGCAGCCGGAAAATGAATCCAGTGTCGCGTGGGTGGTCGGCATCGATCAAACGCTGGTTGATATCGAAGCCAAAGTAGATGAGGCGTTTATCGTGCGCTACGGTCTCAGCGCCGGTCATTCGCTGGTCATCGAAGATGATGTCGCCGAAACGCTCTATCAGGAACTGGTACGGAATAATTTAATTACCCACCAGTTTGCCGGCGGAACGATTGGCAATACCATGCACAATTACTCGGTGCTGGCCGATGACCGCTCGGTATTGCTGGGGGTTATGTGCAGCAATATCGAAATCGGCGGCTACGCCTATCGCTATCTGTGCAACACCTCCAGCCGCACTGACCTGAACTATCTGCAAGGGGTGGAGGGGGCCATTGGACGCTGCTTTACCCTGATTAGCGAGTCGGGCGAACGAACCTTTGCCATCAGTCCGGGGCACATGAATAAACTGCGCCCGGAAAGCATTCCTGAAGAGGTGATTGCCGGCGCCTCTGCGTTGGTGCTGACCTCATATCTGGTGCGCTGCAAGCCCGGCGAGCCGATGCCGGATGCAACGATGAAAGCCATCGAGTATGCCAAAAAGCATGATGTACCGGTCGTGCTGACGCTGGGAACGAAGTATGTCATTGCCGATAACCCGGAATGGTGGCAGCAGTTCCTTAAGGAAAACGTCTCTATTCTGGCGATGAATGAAGAAGAAGCTGAAGCGCTGACCGGGCTGTCCGATCCACTGCTGGCGTCGGATAAGGCCCTGGAGTGGGTGGACCTGGTACTGTGTACCGCCGGGCCAGCAGGTCTGTATATGGCCAGCTTTACGGAAGACGACGCCAAACGTAAAACTCAGCATCCGCTGTTGCCAGGGGCGATTGCCGAATTCAACCAGTATGAGTTTAGCCGTGCAATGCGTCATCAGGATTGCGTCAACCCCTTACGGATTTACTCGCATATCGCGCCGTACATGGGGGGCCCTGAGAAAATTATGAATACCAATGGCGCCGGTGACGGGGCGCTGGCGGCACTGCTGCACGATATCACCGCCAATAACTACCACCGGAATAACGTTCCGAACTCCAGTAAACACAAGTGCAAGTGGCTGACCTACTCGTCACTGGCGCAGGTGTGCAAATATGCGAACCGCGTCAGCTATCAGGTATTGAACCAACACTCCCCGCGTTTAACCCGTGGCTTGCCGGAGCGAGAAGATAGTCTGGAAGAGGCATACTGGGAGCGTTAAATCCGTTTTTCTCTCTTGCGCCGCGAAGGGGAGAGCGTAGCAAACAGTGACAAGGCGCGACTGAGTGCGCCCCTCGCTTCCCGAGAGGCGCCATAGCAGGGGATTATCCGGTAACCACTTCACCCGCTGGCGGCGTCTCCAGCATTAGCAGCATGGCGCGGGCGATTTCACGCTCGCCCATCACCACCTGATTCGCGCCGCGTTCGGTAATGTAATCTACTTCATCGTCATAATGCGCCCGGGCGATAATCTCGATATTCGGGCATTTCTCGCGGGCGGCAGCGACAATTTCCCCCGCCTCATAGCCGTTAGGAATGGTCAGCAGCAGCCAGCGGGCGCAGTCCAGATGCGCCAGATTCATGATCTCTTCATTTGCCGCATTGCCCAGCACCGCACGAATACCGCGCGCGCGTAGTTCATCGACGCGGGTACGTGACGTTTCGATAACCACCAACGGAATCCCCTGGGCCATCAGCTTTTCACCCAGCAGGCTCCCGACGCGACCAAAGCCCACCAGCAGCGCGTGGTTGCAAATATCGACCGGAATCTGCTTCTCTTCCTCAAGCACTTCTTCGAAGGTCTGCTCATCCAGCGTTTCGGTTTTATCGAGATATTTTTCCAGCAGCGCGAAGAGCACCGGGTTAAGCATGATAGAGATAATCGCCCCGGCCAGTACCAGATTTTGTCCGGCCTGTGGCAGTAAATTCAGCGCCATACCAAGCCCGGCAAGAATAAAGGCGAACTCACCGATTTGCGCGAGGCTGGCGGCGATGGTCAGTGCGGTACGCGGCGAGTGGCCGAACATCCGCACGAGGAAAAAGGCGATCACCGACTTGCCGAAGATAATGATAGCCAGCGTAGCCAGCACCGCCAGCGGTTGCTCCAGCAGGATCATCGGATCGAACAGCATGCCGACGGAGACAAAGAACAGCACGGCGAACGCATCGCGCAGAGGCAGCGTATCGTGCGCAGCACGGTGGCTGAGCTCGGATTCGTTCAGTACCATTCCGGCGAAAAATGCGCCAAGCGCAAAGGAGACATCGAACAGCTCAACCGCACCGAAGGCGATCCCGAGAGCGAGGGCCAGAACCGACAGGGTAAACAGTTCACGGGAGCCGGTGGCGGCGCTGCGGGACATAATCCACGGTACCAGACGGCGGCCCACCAGCATCATAATGGCGATAAAGGCGATCACTTTGCCGATGGTGATCCCCATATCGACGGCCAGAGACGCCAGGCCAAGATCGCCTTTCTCCGCCATACCGGCGACGGCTGGCAGCAGAACCAGCGTCAGAACCATCACTAAATCTTCGACGATAAGCCAGCCGATGGCGATCTGCCCTCGCTGACTATCAATAAGCTGTCGTTCTTCCAACGCGCGCAGCAGCACCACGGTACTGGCGGTAGAGAGACACAGGCCAAATACGATGCCGGTCATCAGCGACCAGCCCAGCACGGCAGAAAGCGCCATACCCAGCAGCGTTGCCACGGCTATCTGGGCAATCGCACCGGGAATGGCGATCGACTTTACCGCCATCAAATCCTTTAAAGAGAAGTGCAGCCCGACGCCAAACATCAGCAATATGACGCCCAGCTCAGCCAACTCCGGCGCCAGTTTGGTATCGGCAACGAAGCCCGGTGTAAAGGGACCGGATAACACGCCTGCTAATAGATAGCCCACCAGTGGCGAAATGCGCAGCTTATTGGCAATCATGCCGAAGATAAAAGCGAGTACGAGCCCACCAACAATGGTGGTGATAAGCGGTGTTGCGTGGTGCATTCCGTCTCCTTGTATGTGGTGAGCCAATCCATTTTCAGTATTAAACACGCCATCCTTCAGTCTGCCTCTGCGTTAGCTTCGCGCGTTCACCGGGTCATTTCTGTTCCAGAGATTCACTTGTGCTACCGTACGACAGCCCGGAGGGGGCGATGTCTAAACCTAAAAACCGAGTAATAGTTTATGACAGTTTTGATTGTTTTGTTTATGAATAATTATTGAATTATGCAGAAAAATGGAATTTAACTGCAAAAAGGCACAGATCGAAAAACTACGAGGGATAATGAGCGGGAGTGCTGGCAGGATAAGGAATTATGGCGGCTAAAGTTTCACTTTAGCCGCCGGTTAATCAGCCTTTTTGGCGGTTGTCAGGAAGGAATATCGTCAATATGCCGAGAAGTGGCAGGAAAGCACAGATTTTATAAACCAGCTCGATACTGGTATGGTCCGCTAACAGCCCCAGAACGGCGGCTCCGAGACCACCCATACCAAATGCGAAGCCGAAAAACAGACCGGAAACCATGCCGATACGCCCCGGTAACAGCTCCTGGGCGTAGACCAGGATGGCCGAAAAGGCTGATGCGAGGATAAATCCAATGATCATGGTCAAAATCCCCGTCCATTCCAGCGTGGCGTAAGGTAAAACAAGGGTAAAGGGAGCAACACCGAGGATCGAGCCCCAAATCACATATTTACGCCCAATCTTATCGCCAACTGGCCCGCCAATCACCGTTCCTGCGGCAACGGCAAACAGGAAAATAAACAGATGAACTTGCGCATTCTGGATCGATAATCCGAATTTATGCATCAAATAAAAGGTGTAATAGCTACTGATGCTCGCCATATAGAAATATTTCGAGAAAATCAGCATCAGCAGGATGCCGACCGCAAGAATAATTTTGTTTTTCGGCAGCGGACTGGCGACGACGGTTTTCGGTTTCCCTTTATTCATCCGATGCTGTGCGGCATACCAGCGACTGATTTGCGACAGCACGACGATGGCCAGCAGCGCAGCCAGGACAAACCACGCGACGTTACCTTTGCCGTAGGGCGCGATAATCACCGCCGCCAGCAGCGGGCCCAGAGAACTGCCAAAGTTACCGCCAACCTGGAATAGCGACTGAGCCAGTCCGTGACGGCCCCCGGAAGCCATACGCGCCACGCGCGATGATTCCGGATGGAATACCGAAGAACCGGTACCCACCAGTGCGGCGGCAAGCAGGACCGTGCCAAAACTCCCTGCCAGCGCCAGTAAAACCAGGCCGCAGAGCGTAAAACACATGCCGATCGGCAACGACCATGGCATCGAGTGTTTATCGGTCCAGTAGCCGACCACCGGTTGAAGCAGCGAAGAGGCCAACTGGAAGGTCAGGGTGATCATCCCGATTTGCACGAAGGTCAGGGAGAACTCCGACTGAAGCAGCGGGTAAATCGCCAGAATCAGCGACTGGATCATATCGTTCAGCAAATGGGACAGGCTGATGGCGCCCAGAATACCAAACGAGGTGCGTGCTTTTTGTGGCGCAGCAGCGGAGCCGGATAAGGGTTGAACGGTCTGATTCGTCGCCATAGGTTCACTTTGAGCGTGTTATTGTGGATGCAGATGGAATTATTATCTGACTAACATACCTGTCCCTGAGGTTTGAAGGAAGACTCAATGCCGAAAACATATTTGTCTGTCGACGTAACTCGCTATACTTTCGGCACTTGTTTATTAAGTCAGGGAGAGAAATATGCATTTTTTAAAACGAGCGGTGGCGCTGGGGCTATTTACCGCGCTGTCTTTGGGAAGCTTATCCGCACAGGCTTATGAGCAGGATAAAACTTATAAAATCACCATCCTGCATACCAACGATCACCATGGGCACTTCTGGCGTAATGATTACGGCGAATATGGTCTGGCGGCGCAAAAGACCCTGGTCGACGGGATTCGCAAAGAGGTCGCCGCTGAGGGCGGCAGCGTTCTGTTGTTATCCGGCGGCGATATTAATACCGGCGTGCCGGAATCAGATTTACAGGATGCGGAGCCGGATTTTCGCGGTATGAACCTGATTGGTTACGATGCGATGGCGGTAGGTAACCATGAGTTTGATAACCCGATCAGCGTGTTACGCCAGCAGGAAAAGTGGTCAAAGTTTCCGTTCCTCTCCGCCAATATCTACCAAAAAAGCACCGGTGAGCGTCTGTTTAAACCCTGGGCGCTGTTTAAACGCGGGGGCTTAAAAATTGCGGTCATTGGCCTGACTACCGATGACACGGCGAAGATAGGTAATCCGGAATATTTCACCGACATCGAATTCCGCAAACCGGCAGACGAGGCCAAACTGGTTATCCAGGAACTGCAGCAAAATGAAAAACCGGATGTGATTCTGGCAACCACCCACATGGGCCATTACGACAACGGAAACCATGGCTCTAACGCCCCTGGCGATGTCGAAATGGCGCGCAGCCTGCCGGCTGGATCGTTGGCGATGATCGTCGGTGGCCATTCGCAGGATCCGGTCTGTATGGCTTCAGAGAATAAAAAACAGGTCGATTATGTACCGGGCACGCCGTGCGCGCCGGACAGACAGAATGGCATCTGGATTGTTCAGGCGCATGAGTGGGGGAAATATGTCGGCCGCGCCGATTTTGAGTTCCGCAACGGCGAGATGAAGCTGGTACACTATCAGCTGATCCCGGTCAACCTGAAGAAGAAGGTGACCTATGATAACGGCCAGAGCGAACGGGTGCTCTATACGCCGCAAATCCCGGAAAACCCGCAGATGATGTCGCTGCTGACGCCATTCCAGAATAAAGGAAAAGCGCAGCTTCAGGTCAAAATTGGCAGTGTGAATGGGCATCTTGAAGGCGATCGCAGCAAGGTGCGTTTCATGCAGACCAATATGGGACACCTGCTGTTGGCGGCGCAAATGGCGCGTAGCAATGCCGATTTTGCGGTGATGAGCGGCGGCGGTATTCGCGACTCCATCGAAGCCGGGGAGATTACCTATAAAGATGTCATGAAAGTGCAGCCGTTCGGTAACGTGCTGGTGTATGTCGATATGAGCGGCAAGGAAGTAACGGACTATCTGACCGCCGTGGCGCAGATGAAACCAGACTCCGGCGCCTATCCGCAGTTCGCTAACGTCAGTTTCGTGGCGAAAGATGGCAAGCTGAATGATCTGAAAATCAAAGGCGAACCGGTCGATCCGACAAAGACCTACCGAATGGCGACGTTGAGCTTTAACGGGACCGGCGGTGACGGCTATCCGCATATCGACACTAAACCGGGTTATGTAAACACCGGGTTTATCGATGCCGAAGTGTTGAAAGAGTATATCCAGAAAAACTCACCGCTGGATGCGGCCGCCTACGAGCCGAAAGGCGAGGTGAGCTGGCAGTAACGCGTAAGGATTTCCCGGTGGCGCTACGCTGACCGGGCTACGGATTCGCCACGATTGGGTGGCCAGGTAGCCCGGTCAGACGCCACGCGCCGCCTTTGGGATTGCCCCGCTTTATCGGTCTATCGACGCTGAGGCGCGATTAATCGCGGCGGGCGATATCGGCGAATTTCGCGTCGAGAATCTTCGCTAAATCGCTGGCCGCCAGTTCAATATCCAGCCCGCGCTTGCCGCCAGAAATATAAATGGCGTTAAACGCCTGGGCCGGAGCATCAATCAGCGTGGGTAGCCGTTTCTTCTGTCCGAGCGGGCTGATGCCGCCGACCAGATAGCCCGTCGTACGCTGGGCGACCATGGGATCTGCCATGTCCACCTTCTTCGCACCGAGGGCTTTGGCGACTTTTTTCAAATCCAACTGCCCGGCTACCGGCGTCACCGCCACGGCCAGATGTTTCATATCCCCGTTGACCGCGACCAGCAGCGTCTTATAAACCTGGTCTGCGTTGAGCCCCAGTTTGCGTACCACTTCGTCACCGAAGTTGGTTTCATTGGGATCGTGATCGTAGCTGTGGATCTTAAAAGCAATTTTGTTTTTTTCGAGTAACTTAACGGCGGGAGTCATACTTATCCTTCTTACTTACCAACCGATCTCACGTGCTGTCAGCATACGCCTGTTGAATGTGTAAAAAATAGTACCATCTTGCGCAATAGTATTGGCAGTGATGGTCACTTTGAGCGACAATCGAACGATCCGGAATGCAAATTCCGGGATAATAATAATGATGAAATTCCTCTTTGACGGGCCAATAGAAATATTGGCCATTTTTTTACGTCAGCATATCAGGCAGATTCCCTTCACCGTATAAATGCAGCGCACCGACGGCGACAACATAGCGCCCCGGAGGCAGCGCCAGCAGCGTCTCGCGCCATGCCTGGTTACGCTGGTGCATGAGCACATCGTACAGCGACTGGCTAAAGGTTGTCGGCAGCGTGGTGACACCTTTGGCGGGCGCATGCTCCAGCCACCAGCCGATCATCACCTGCAAAAGACGGGCGTTCGTGCGCCAGTGGGTCAACGTATCTTCCAGCAGCGCCAGTCCGCCATCGGGAAGGTTACGCAGCAGCGCTATCTGGCTGTCGGTTCCTTCAAGCTCCATTATCCGCACATTGCTCTCACGCGCGGCCATCAACAGCTGGTAGTCAATACCGTAATCCGCACGCAGCCCGAGCTTCTGAGCCTGCGTTGCCTGCAAGACCATAGCGACCTGCCAGAGCGGCTGGCTGTCAAACGGTGTTGTCGACAGGCCGAGCTCCGCGGCCCGGCTTTCCAGTTCGACGAGTTGCTGCGGACTTAAACGTTCAGCCAGCGGCGGGCAGGCGGGGAGATCGGCAAAGGGGGTTTCGCTCCCGGTAACATCCGCCTCAACGATGAGGGCGTCGGCCTGACGAATTTTTTTCAGCAGCCTGGCGGGAGGAGGGGACATATCGCGGGTACCCATATGAATACTGCCGACCAGATGCAAATAGCGCTCTCCGGGAAGGGTAATATCCACTGCGGGCCAGGAATAAGACGCGCCGACGGTGGCACGCCACAGCATTTTTATTCGGTTTAACAGGCCCATACGCGCTCCATAGTGTGAAGCCTTCATGCTAGCGCGTATGGGTCATAACATCTAGTCTTTCGGTTTAAAGCGCAGCAGCCGGTTTGCGTTGCTGACCACGGTAATGGAAGAGAGCGCCATGGCGGCACCGGCTACCACTGGGTTAAGTAGAGTTCCGGTCAGCGGCCATAAGATCCCGGCGGCGATGGGGATCCCCAGCGAGTTGTAGACAAAGGCGCCCAGCAGGTTCTGCTTCATGTTGCGCAGCGTGGCTTTGGCAATCGCCAGCGCGTCCGCCACACCGTTCAGACTATGGCGCATCAGGGTGATAGCCGCCGTCTCAATGGCAACATCGCTCCCGCCGCCCATGGCAATCCCAACGTCGGCCTGAGCCAGCGCCGGCGCGTCGTTGATGCCATCACCAACCATCGCCACCTGATGCCCCTGGCTTTGCAGGCGCTTGATGGCGTCAGCTTTGCCGTCCGGCAGCACGCCGGCGATGACTTCGTCGATGCCCGCTTCTTTGGCAATCGCGTTGGCGGTCGTTGGATTATCCCCGGTCAACATCACCAGACGATAGCCCTGGCGGTGCAGGCGAGCCAGCGCAGCGACGCTATCACTGCGCAACGGGTCGCGAATCGCGAACAGTGCGGCGACCTGGCCATCGATCGCCAGCAGCACCGGCGTTGTTCCTTGCGATGCCTGGGCGGCGATCTCGCTTTCTATGGCGGCGGTAGCAACCTGTTGCTCGTTAAGCAGCGCCTGGTTACCGAGCAACAGGGCATGACCTTCAGCTTCGCCGCTGATGCCGAGTCCGCGCAGGGTACGGAAGTTGTTGACGACCGGCAGCAGACTCGTGGCGGCTTTCTCGATGATCGCCCGCGCCAGCGGGTGGCTGGAGCCTTGCTCCAGCGCTGCTGCGAAACGTAGCGCGGTGGGCTCATCAACATCGGTAAAGGTTTTTACCGCCACCACCTGCGGTTTACCTTCGGTCAGGGTGCCCGTTTTATCAAAGACAAGGGTATCGAGTTGGCTGGCGCGCTGGAGCGCATCGGCATCGCGAACCAGTACGCCATATTCCGCCGCGCGACCCACGCCGGAGATGATTGACATTGGCGTCGCCAGACCCAACGCACAAGGACAGGCGATAATCAGCACCGTGGTCGCAATCACCAGGGTATAGACAATTTGCGGTGCCGGCCCGAAGAAGTACCAGATTGCCGCACTGAACAGGGCGATAGCCACCACGGCTGGCACGAACACGGCGGAGATTTTATCCGCCAGCTGGCCGATTTCCGGTTTGCTGCTTTGCGCTTGACGCACCATGCGGATGATACGGGCCAGTGTCGTCTGGCTACCGACGGCGCTGGCGGTAAACAGAACGCTGCCATCCTGGACCACCGTACCGGCATGCAGCGTATCGCCCTCTGCTTTGGGTTGTGGAATGGGTTCACCGGTCAGCATCGCCTCATCCAGCCAGGCTTCGCCATGGCTTATCACACCGTCCACCGGAACCCGGTCGCCGGTAGTCAGACGCAGGAGCATCCCCGGCTGAACTTCCGCCAGCGGCACGCTTTTCTCACCCTCTTCGGTGACAATCCGCGCCGACGGCGGCGTCAGGTCGAGCAGTTTTTCCAGCGCTTTTGAGGAGCGCTGACGGGCGCGGGCTTCCAGCATATGACCGAGGTTAATTAAACCGATAATCATCGCGCTGGCTTCATAGTAGAGATGGCGAGCCTCCATCGGGAACCACTGTGGCCACAGGTTGACGCTCATGGAATAGAGCCATGCGACGCCGGTTCCCAGCGCCACCAGTGTATCCATGGTGGCGGTACCATTTTGCAGGCTTTTCCATGCGCTGCGATAGAAATGGCCGCCGGCGAAGACCATTACCGCCAGGGTGACCAGCCCGATAACCAGCCACAGCGAACGGTTATCATCGCTGACCATCATATTGTCACCGATCATGCCCCAGACCATGACCGGCACCCCCACCAGAAGCGCAACAATCGCTTGCCAGCGGAAGCGTTTCATGGTGGCGATAGCGGTTTCCTGCTGGCGTTCGCGGCGTAGCTGATCATCTTCGATCGCTTCTGCGCCGTAGCCTGCCTTCTCCACCGCCTGGACTAATTCTGCGGCGGACGCGCTGCCCATAACCAGCGCAGTGCGTTCCGCGAGGTTTACCCGTGCCTGCGTGACGCCCGGTACGCTTTGCAGCGCGTTTTGTACCCGGGAAACACAGCTGGCGCAGCTCATGCCGCTTAACAGCAGCTGTTGGCTTTCATCATCAGCCGTCGCTGCCGGAAGCTCAGAAGAGACCGCTGTCAGTGCTTCCGACGGGATTAATGACTCCGCCAGCGGTTTAGCCTTTGGGTGGCTTAACTCTGCGCCGTAACCGGCCTGCTTGATTGTGTCGATAAGCGCTTCTGCACTGGCGCTACCGGTGACGTGCGCTTCAGTGACGGTGACTTCCGCCAGCTCAACGTCCGGGCGTTGTTCAAGACTTTCTTTCACGCGTTTGACGCAGTGGCCGCAGGACAAACCGTCCAGGGCCAGGTCGATAGTTTGAGACATAACACACTCCTTTATGACAGGGATAATTGACTGTGATAAAGGTTAAACCTTCCAGCAAGGGGAAGGTCAAGGGGTTTATTTGCGACGGCGTTGTTAGTGTTCCAGCGCAATCGCGCAGACGTGTTCCAGAGCGGAAAGGCTACTGTACAGTTCGGGCAAGGTCATTTTTTTTCTAATCACCACCTTGAGATTGACCTCTATTTTTCCCTTTTTTAAATCACGAATCGTGATGGTTTCGATAATATTTTTTTGCTGCGTAATATTCGCTATTAGCGTTTTCAGACCGGCTTTTTCAGCAAGAATAATACGGATTTTCACTTTACCTGGTGACTGATTTTGAGTTTGTAAAAAAATGACTAAATAACTGAGTTTGATCGCCAGCAGAAATAATCCCGTCGCGAGAAGGGCATGCAGATAAAAACCGGCGCCGCTGGTAATGCCTACCCCTGACGAAGCCCATACTATTGCCGCTGTCGTCAGCCCGGAAATCGCATCATCATGGCGGTGGAGGATCACGCCCGCGCCGAGAAACCCGACGCCGCTGATGATCTGTGCCGCCAGGCGCATAGGATCGCTGCGGATGTTGGCGGAGATCTCAGCGTAATACTCCGCGGACTGGATCGAGACAATCGTCAGGACGCAACTGGCTACGGAAATAATCACGCAGGTTTTAAAGCCAACCGGTTTACCTTTCGACTCTCTCTCCAGGCCAATGATTCCACCGAGAATAAAAGCCACGCCAATTTTGCATAGCGTAATGAAAACAGATTCTCCTTCGCCAGAGAAGATGAGCGCCAACGTATTCATTTTTCCTCCGCAAAACCCTGCCCGTGAAGCGCATGGTATTCCTCTTGCCAGCGCCGGCATGCTAGGCGCGGTAACGGTGAATATAGTGTTCGAGCAGCGTCAGAAGATGGTTGTTATCGATACTTTCGAGGATGCGTATTGTCGCGCCCTGCGGCTCGGGAACACCTACGTCCAGGCGCAGGCCGTCACGTCCATAGCGGCAGGTCATACCGCGAGTAATGCCTTCCAGGGAGACGTCAAGGTAATCTTTTGTCGTCGTCGCCATCGTCGGATCAAGTAACCAGGCAACGGTTAAAACATCGTGGATCCAACAACCGGGCAGGTTTCGGGTCTGCATTGAATAGGTGATCCACGGGCGAATAGTCCGGGCCAGATAACGGCTAAGCACGTTTTCTACCGCCGTCAGACGATCCAGATCGCTATGGAGCATTTGCGTTTTCGTGGTGACATCCATCGGTACTAACGTGACAGGTGCGCCGCTGGTGAGTACGGCGTGTGCCGCCTCGGGATCCAAACCAAAATTGGTGTCCTTTATATAGCCCGCAACGTTGAACACCCCACCCATGATCACGATGTTTTTAACCCTATGAACGATCTCGGGATAGAGTTGCAGCGCTATCGCCACATTCGTGAGTGGCCCGGTGGCGATGAGCGTTATCTCGCCGGGGTGGTTGCAGATCAGTTCGCCAATGGCCTGAGGCGCCAGCGGCTGCACGGTCTGGCACGTTGGCGGGACGGGGACGTCCGACCATAGCTGGCGTAAGCCAAAGCGATCCACGCCATGATCGAGTTTTTCGCGCCAGGGCTGCGGGTCTTCTCTGAGGGCGCGGGTCGCGCCGCGGTAGACCAGAATCGGGAGCCCCAACTGCTGGACAAGGTCTCTGGCGACGGCATAGCCGGTTTCTACCGGCGTATTGCCTGCCACGGTGGTGATCATTTCCAGAGTGATTTGCGGTGCGGCAATCGCCAGCGCCAGCGCCAGGCCGTCATCGATATTGGCGCCCGGAACACCGTTCCCCGGGTCGCAGTCGATAATCACGCGCATGGATTCATTTTCATCTTGTCTCAGGTTGTACTTCATGTCCCTGGCAGCCACACGACTCTCCCACTCGTAAATAAAACTCAAATTCAACGCGGCGAACCTTGCCGTCCCAGTTTTTCAACATGTCGATCGCCGCCCGGGCCATTTTGTCGACGGGCTGGCGGACGGCCGTTAAGGAAGGGACGTTGTAAGCCGATTCTTGTGTGCCGTTAAAGCAGACCAGCGCCACATCCTGCGGCACACGCAGCCCGTGCTCTGCCAGCGCGCGTAAGCAGCCGAGCGCCTGCTGCTCATTGGTGGCGAACAGCGCGCGCGGAGGCTTACCCTGCAGCATACGCTTTGTCGCTTCATAGCCTCCTGCCCGCGTATAGTTGGTCGAAAAAATCCAGCCAGCAGTGACCGCAAGCGACGCTTCTTCCAGTGCTAACTGCCATCCGCGAATACGATCCTGGGTGTTGAGCATTTCACGCGGGCCGCAGATAATGCCGATATCGCGGTAGCCGTGGTCGATAAGATGTTTCGTCACCTGCCAGGCCGCCAGTTGTTCATCCACCTGAATAACGCTGACGTTTAATCCGGGATCGACGCGATCTAACATCACGCAGGGTGTGCCGCTCTGCTCAATCAACTCAATATACGGGTGTCGATCAACGCTGGTATAAATCAGACCGTCGACCTGGCGATTGAGCATGTTGTTGATCAGTTCACGCTCACGTCCGCTGTTATCACCCGCATCCCCTAGCAGGAGGACCTTGCCATCAGCAAACGCTTCGCGCTGCAGGGCGTGTGCCATGGAAGCAATAAACGGGTTTGAGATGTCCGGGGCCACAAGCCCGTAAGTTTGCGTGCTCCCCGAGGCCAGCGCGCGGGCGATACCATTAGGCCGGTAACCTGTTTTCTTAATCGCCTGCAACACGCGCTGCCGGGTTGCCTCGGCAACGGGACGTGGACCGTTATTAATAACGTAACTCACGACAGCGACAGATGTTCCCGCCTCCTTTGCGACATCGGAACGGGTTACGCGTTGTGAATGTGATGGGGTCACGAAGCACCTACCTGGTTGAGTTCAGAGCATTCTCTTTTCCGCACAGCATAAGGTGTTGTAAGCCAAAAATCTTTGGTAAAGAACGCGCATCCCCTGTTCTTCGGGCTCAAATGGCGTCCTCAGGTAAATTGAGATCCCGTCCGCGCGTTTCCGGCGCGAAAAAGGTGGTTACCAGACCGATGGCGGCCATCAGCGAGAAGTAGACTGCGATAGGCCACCAGTGCCCGTAGAACGAGAGCAACGCCGAGGCCACCAGCGGCGCGGTCCCGCCCGACATAATCGACCCCAGCTCTTTGGCGAAGGCCATTTTGGTATAGCGGTTAGTGACGCCAAAAAGCTCAACCCCCCAGGCCGCCTGGACACCGAAAATACCCAGCGAAGCGAGCCCCATGCCGGTAATGATGGTGGGGATAACAATCCACGGCTCACGGGAATCGAGCAGCATAAAGGCCGGAAATGCGTACAGGATCAGTAACAGACAGAACCAACGATAGATGATGCGTCTACCGAAGCGATCGGAAAGCCAGCCTGCCAGCGGAATAATGGCGAATCCCAGAATCGACGCGATAAACACCGCCACCGTCGGGACCGATTTATCAACCATCAGAACCTTGGCGACATAGCCAATGATAAAGCCCTGAGCGAGATAGGAAGGGCCATTTTCGCCGATGCGTAAGCCGACCATCGTCCAGAACGCTCGGGTGCGTCGCCAGAAGCTACGGGTGTCGTGCTGTTTCATTGCCTGACCGCGGCGCAGCGATTTTTCACGTTCGGCCTTGAGAAGCGCTTTTTGCCGTTCAAAGACCGGAGTTTCACGGATATGGCGGCGAATGAACAGTGCCGTCGCGGCGATGAGAATGCTGCAGAGGAAAGGAATGCGCCATCCCCAACTGAGTAACGCCTCCTTGTCCATTTGTAAAACGACGAGCCAGACCAGAGAGGCGAGCAAGGTGCCGCTGTTGGAACCGAGAGCGATAATGGAAGAGACCAGCCCGCGGCGCTTAACAGGGGCGTATTCACCAAGCATCACCGTGCCGCCAGAAAGTTCTGCTCCGGCCCCCAGTCCTTGAGAGAATCGCAGAATAACCAGGCACACTGGCGCCCATATGCCAATTTGGGCGTAGCTGGGTATTAAGCCGATTAACATGGTTGAGAATCCCATCAGGCCGATGGTGATCACCATGACAATTTTCCGTCCGTACCGGTCGCCTATCCAGCCAAACAGCAGCGCCCCGATGGGACGAGCAACAAAACCAACCGAATAGGCGGCAAAGCTGGAGAGAAGCGCCATGACTGGGGTGGCCTGCGGGAAGAAGACATCGCCAAAGATAATGCCGGCGGCAAGCCCGTAGAGGGCAAAATCGGCATATTCCATCGTGGTACCTAACCAGCAGGAAAACGTCGCTCGCCAGAATTCGCGGCGCCCTTCGGGGGTTTCCATGCGCTCCTGGGCAGCCTGCTGGCCGTCAGTCGGGGGAGCAGAGGATGAATACGTGTTCATAAGAACTCCTTGAAGTAAGCTGTCGACAAAAGTCGCAGGTTTAACTCTTCGTGTTCTACTCGCGTAGATATTGTGTTTCTCCCGCAGATTAATAGATCTACCCGCGTAGAATTGAAAGATGAAAGAGTCAGGATTGCGAAAGCGATCACTTATGACAGGCAATTGTTACAGAAAATGACGCCCTGTACGTGCGACGCTGAGAGAAGGACTGTTTCCTGAAGCGTCTCCCGGTAGGCACTTGAGGGAAGTGGAGTATAATAAAGTACTGTAGACGCCAATCGACGGAGGACGTGTGAATATCAGCGATGTGGCAAAAAAAACCGGCTTAACCAGTAAAGCGATTCGCTTTTATGAAGAGAAGGGACTGGTCACGCCGCCGCTGCGCAGCGAAAACGGCTATCGCAGCTACAGTCAACGGCACCTGGATGAATTGACCTTACTGCGCCAGGCGCGGCAGGTCGGGTTTAATCTTGAGGAGTGCCGCGAACTGATCTTTCTGTTTAACGATCCATCGCGGCACAGTGCGGACGTTAAGCGCAGAACGCTGGATAAAATTGCGGATATTGAGCACCATATCAGCGAGTTGCAAAATATGCGCAGGCACCTTCTGGCGCTGGCGGAATCCTGCCCCGGCGATGACAGCGCCGATTGCCCGATTATCGACAACCTTTCTGGCTGCTGCCACCGCAAGGTGCAGGCTTAGCGGCGTGACGCGGTGGCCCGGACTCGCAGCGTAATGCCTTCGACGGCCATGACCTCTACGTGGCTGCCTGCGGCAAGATCCTCGTCGGCCACCACCGGCCACGAACTGTCGCCGACGCGCACGTGGCCATGGCCGTTGATCAGCGCGCTTTCCAGCATGAAGACGCGGCCGACCAGCTGCTTGCCGCGCTGGTTGAGCTGCGCGTCGGCCGGTTTCTGGCGCGCGACCTGCCTGCGCAGCCAGTGTGACCACAGCCAGGCGGCCAGCAAGGTCAGTGCGGCGAACAACGTGCCTTGCCACTCCCAGCCGAAGGGCAGCCCCCAGGCGAGAAGCCCGGTGACCACGCCGGCGATACCGCTCCACAGCAGATAGCCGTTACCGCCCAGCATTTCAGCGGCCAGCAGGAGCCCGCCAAGGCTCAGCCAGAAAATATGCGGATGGGTGAGAATGAGCGCGATCATGATTTTTTCCGTTCGCCAGAACCTTCTTTGATAAGCTCACTGATACCGGCGATGGAGCCCATCAGGCTGCTGGCATCGAGCGGCATCATCACCACTTTGCTGTTATTGGCGGAGCCAATTTTCTGCAGCGCATCGGTGTATTTCTGGGCCACAAAGTAGTTAATCGCCTGAATATCGCCGGAGGCGATAGCGGAGGAGACCATCTGCGTCGCGCGGGCTTCCGCTTCCGCAGAACGTTCGCGGGCCTCGGCTTGCAAGAATGCCGACTGGCGTTCCCCTTCCGCTTTCAGGATCTGCGACTGCTTTTCGCCTTCGGCTTTAAGGATTTCTGCCTGGCGGATCCCTTCGGCTTCAAGAATATAGGCGCGTTTGGTTCGTTCGGCTTTCATCTGGGCGTTCATCGAGGCAATAAGTTCAGCCGGCGGGCGCACGTCGCGAATTTCGACGCGGGTAATTTTGACGCCCCACGGATTTGTCGCTTCATCGACAATATGCAGCAGACGGGTGTTAATGCTGTCGCGCTGGGAGAGCATTTCGTCAAGTTCCATCGAGCCAAGAACGGTACGAATATTGGTCATCGTCAGGTTGACGATCGCCTGCTGTAAATTACTGACCTCATAAGCCGCTTTTGGCGCGTCAATGACCTGAATAAAGCATACCGCATCAATGGTGACGTTGGCGTTATCGCGTGAAATAACCTCTTGGGAGGGAATATCAAGCACCTGCTCCATCATATTAATCTTGCGACCAATTCGATCCATAAATGGCACCACCAGGCTTAAACCCGGCTGCAGCGTCATGGTGTAGCGGCCGAAACGCTCAACGGTCCACTGGAAGCCCTGGGGGACGATTTTGACGCCGGCCATGACGACAACCAGCGCGACGAAAATGAGTACGGGGATAAAAATCAGCATCAAAAAACCTCCTGTTTTATTGCCTGATGAGGCGCCAGAAAAAATGACGCGGGTTTAAATTGAGTATATCTTTCTCCTCATCCAGGCGAAAGCAAACTGGAGTAAACTAGCTGGGTTGTGGGAAAAAAGTGGAACAATAATGAAGGAAAATAACGCTATTTTGCGTCTTGAGAATGTTGGCTTTCAGGTCGACGAGACGGTCATTCTTAATAATATAAACCTCCTGCTGCGGGCCGGAGAATTTAAGCTAATTACCGGGCCTTCCGGCTGCGGAAAAAGTACCTTGTTGAAAATTATTGCCTCGCTGCTGAGCCCTACCGCAGGGCAGATTTTTTTTGCCGATCGCGATATTACGACGCTCTCGCCGGAAACCTACCGCCAGCAGGTTTCCTACTGTGCGCAGACCCCAGCCCTGTTTGGTGACTCGGTCTATGACAATCTGATTTTTCCCTGGCAGATTCGCCGTCAGCAGCCCGATCCTGCGGCGCTGCTCGCTGATTTACAACGCTTTGGTCTTGCGGAAAATACGCTGGAAAAATCAATCAATGAACTTTCCGGTGGAGAAAAACAACGGATTTCGCTGATCCGTAATTTGCAATTTTTGCCCCAGGTATTGTTGCTCGATGAAATTACCAGCGCGCTGGACGAAAGTAATAAACACAACGTCAACGATATTATTCATCGTTATGTGACGGAAAAAAATATTGCGGTGCTGTGGGTCACCCACGATCGTAATGAAATTGCCCATGCCGATGAGGTGATTACGTTGCAGCCCGCTGGCGGCAGCGCTCAGGAGGTGTCTCATGAACGGGCATAATATTACCAACGAATCGCTGGCGCTTTCGATGGTGCTGGTGCTGGTGGCAATTATTGTGAGCTACCGGGAAAAACTGGCGCTGGAAAAAGATATCGTCTGGAGTATCTGTCGGGCGGTGGTGCAGCTGATTATTGTCGGCTACGTCCTGAAATATATCTTTAACGTCAATCACGCGCTACTGACGCTGCTTATGGTGCTGTTTATCTGTTTTAACGCGGCATGGAATGCGCAAAAGCGCAGTAAATATATTGATAAGGCCTTTGTCTCCTCATTTATCGCGATAACCACCGGCGCCGCGTTGACGCTGGCGGTGCTGGTTTTTTCCGGGTCAATTGCTTTCGTGCCGATGCAGGTGATTCCGATAGCCGGGATGGTGGCCGGTAACGCAATGGTGGCAGTCGGGCTGTGTTACAACAATATGGGGCAGCGGTTTAGCAGCGAGCAGCAGCAGATTCAGGAGAAGCTCAGCCTGGGAGCAACGCCGAAAATGGCGGTCGCCGGGTTAATTCGCGACAGTATTCGCGCATCGCTGATCCCGACCATTGACTCGGCCAAAACGGTGGGGCTGGTGAGTTTGCCCGGTATGATGTCAGGGTTGATTTTCGCCGGGATTGATCCGGTGAAGGCAATTAAGTATCAGATTATGGTGACCTTTATGCTGCTGTCTACTGCCAGTCTGTCAACGATCATCGCTGGCTATCTGACCTACCGGAAGTTTTTTAACGCCCGCCATCAGCTGGTGGTCACGCAGTTGAAAAAACGCGCATAAGCGTTTCCCACAGACAGCAGTGAATTGTAGCCGGCGAAGCGCCGCGCGAGGCGGGTTAAAACCCCGGATAGCGGCAGACGCCTAATCCGGGCTACGATCCCGCAGACGGCAGTGAATCTGTAGCCCGGCTAAGCGCAGCGCGAGCCGGGATCTTTGCCATCAGTACAGCAGCGAATAGAGCCGGCGGCGGTACTTCGCCGCTAAGGCATCGCCGGTACCGAGTGCGGCAAGGATCTCCTGCAACATCTTGCGTACCTGGCCGTCGCCAGCGCCTAAATCCGTCTGCAAATGGCTGAACAGCAGCGCCAGCGCCTCTTCATTGCGGCCAACCTGATGCAGTTGCAGCGCGAGCTGAGCGGCCAGCGCGGCGTCTTCAGGATGCTGCTCTACCTGCTGCTGCAGTTGCTGAATTTCCGGTGTGTCGGCCGCCTGTTTCAGCAGTTCAATCTGCGCGACCAGCCCCTGATAGCGGGTATCCTGATCCTGCAGCGGAACGGTTTTCAGCACCGCTTCAGCGTCGTCGGAACGCTGCAGCGCGATCAGCGTTTCCGCCAGCAGCAGGCCAATCTGACTGTCCTGGTTCGACATTTGCCACGCGTCTTTCAGCAGCGGCAGAGCCTCAAGGTATTTTTCTTCCTGCATCAGCGCCAGCGCCTGCTGAGCTTTGAGTTCCTCTTCGCGGGGCAGAACTTTATCCAGCAGCGCGCGGATGGCTGATTCCGGCTGCGGGCCTTCGAAGCCGTCTACCGGCTGGCCGTTCTGGAACAGATAAACCGTCGGGATAGAGCGCAGGCCAAACTGTGAGGCAAGCATCTGCTCAGCGTCGCAGTCCACTTTCGCCAGCGTAAACTGCCCGTTGTATTGCGCAGCCAGCCCTTCCAGAACCGGCGTCAGCTGCTCGCAGTGCTGGCTGCGTGCTGACCAGAAATAAAACAGCACCGGCGCCGTAACGGATTGCTCGAGCGTCTGGTGCAGGTTAGCTTCGGTAATATTGATAATATTCTGTACTGACATGAGCGCATCTCTTTAGTCGATTTTGGGTATACATGGGGGCGCCAGCCGGAGCTTCAACTCAGCCCTGGATAATTTTGTCCATCAGTCGCGTCGGCAGCAGGCGTTTGAGCAGCGCCACGGCGTGGGTGACAAGCGTCACCGGATAGCGCAATTGCGGTTTGTCGCTGGTAAAAGCATGGCGCACTTTTTCCACCACCGCTTCCGGGCCGAGGGTAAAGCGCGCGGCGATACCGGGATTCTCCACCGGCTTATCGCGCTGGGTCTGGTTGACGTTGGTGGTAAAACGAGTGGTGATGGGACCGGGCTCAATCAGGCTGACCTTAATGCCGCTATAGCGTAGCTCCATACGCAGCGCATCGGACCAGGCCTCCAGCGCATATTTGCTGGCCGCGTAGGCGCCGCGACCGGGGCTGGAGATGATCCCCATGACCGAGGAGGTCATGACGATACGCCCTTCACCGTGCGGCTCCATTGCTGGCAGGAGTAACATCGTCAACTGGTGTGCGCCAAAAAAGTTGGCGGAAAACTGTGCCTCCATCTGCTGACGGCTGATGGTGGCGAGCGGACCATAGACGCCGTATCCGGCATTATTAAACAGCCCATACAGGCGATTATTGGTCAGGGCGATGACCTCCGCCGCGGCGTGTTCAACGCTTTGCGGATCGTCGAGGTCCAGCAAAATACCGGTCAGCCCGAGTTCCTGCATCCGCGCCACGTCGTCCGATTTACGGCAGGCGGCCAGCACGTTAAAGCCCTGGCGTTTTAAATCAAGGGCGCTTTCAAGACCAATACCGCTAGAACAGCCTGTCACTAAAACCGATTTTTGCATAACTTTACCTGCAAGAGACGCCTGAAGATCAGGAGTCATGATTAACTAAGGGAGCCAGCCGGGTTGCCATCCAGTCGGCAATAAAAGGCTGGGCATCGTGATTGGGATGGATGCCATCATCCTGCATCCACTGGGGTTTCAGATAGACCTCTTCCATAAAAAAGGGCAGCAGAGGAATATCAAACTCTTTGGCCAGTGCCGGATAGATTGCGCTAAAGGCTTCATTATAACGACGGCCATAGTTGGCGGGCAGGCGAATTTGCATCAACAACGGTTGGGCGTTGGCGGCTTTGATATCCTGAATAACAGTACGCAGAGTTTGCGCGGTTTGCCCGGGCGGGAAGCCGCGCAGCCCGTCGTTGCCTCCCAGCTCGACCAGTACCCAGCGCGGCTGATGCTGCTTGAGCAGGGCCGGGAGCCTGGCCAGCCCTTGCTGCGAGGTGTCGCCGCTGATGCTGGCGTTGATGACTGGCGTTGTGGCCTGCCACTTATCGTTGAGTAGCGCAGGCCAGGCAGCGCTGGCGGCCATTCGATAACCGGCGCTCAGGCTATCGCCAAGAACCAACAGCTTGTCGGCGGCCATGGCGCGGCAGGCAAAAAAAATCAATAACAGGAAAGGCAAATGCCAGCGGAAAACATACTTGAAGTTCATCATCTTAAGAAGTCCGTCGGTCAGGGAGAGCATCAGCTTTCCATCCTTACCGGAGTTGAGCTGGTTGTCAAACCGGCGCAGACCATCGCCCTGATTGGTGAGTCGGGTTCGGGTAAATCCACGTTGCTGGCGATACTCGCCGGGCTGGACGATGGCAGCAGTGGCGAGGTCTCTTTACTTGGCCAGCCGCTGCATACGATGGATGAAGAGGCGAGAGCGCGGCTGCGCGCTAAACACGTTGGCTTTGTCTTTCAGTCATTTATGCTGATTCCAACGCTTAACGCTCTGGAAAACGTCGAGCTTCCGGCGTTGCTCCGAGGTGAGAGCGATAACCAAAGCCGTGGCAGCGCCCGGGCATTGCTGGAGCAGTTGGGACTGGGGAAACGTCTCCATCATCTGCCGGCGCAGCTTTCCGGCGGCGAGCAGCAGCGGGTGGCGCTCGCCCGCGCATTTAACGGTCGGCCTGAGCTGCTGTTTGCCGATGAGCCTACCGGCAATCTTGACCGCCATACCGGCGACAAAATTGCCGATCTGCTGTTCTCCCTTAATCGAGAGCATGGTACCACATTGATCCTGGTGACCCACGATCCGCTGCTGGCGGCGCGCTGCGATCGGCGGCTGCGTCTGGTGGACGGTCAGTTGCGGGAGGAAGCATGATTGCCCGCTGGTTCTGGCGCGAATGGCGCTCGCCCTCGTTGTTAATCGTCTGGCTGGCGCTGAGCCTGGCGGTGGCCTGCGTGCTGGCGCTGGGATCGATAAGCGATCGAATGGAGAAAGGTCTCAGTCAGCAGAGCCGGGAATTTATGGCCGGGGACCGCACGTTGCGCAGTTCACGTGAGGTGCCGGGCGCATGGATTGACGAAGCGCGACGCCTGGGCTTAACCATCGGCGAACAGCTGAGTTTCGCCACCATGACCTTTGCCGGCGATACGCCGCAACTGGCGGACGTGAAGGCGGTGGATGAGCGCTATCCGCTTTACGGTAAGCTGGACACGCAGCCGCCGGGCCTGAAACCACAGGCCGGAACAGTGCTGCTGGCCCCGCGCCTGATGGCGCTGCTGAACTTAAAAACCGGCGATACCCTTGATGTCGGCGACGCCACGCTGCGCATTGCTGGCGAGGTGATACAAGAGCCGGATGCTGGGTTCAATCCTTTCCAGATGGCCCCCCGGCTAATGATGAATACCGCCGACGTAGCGAAGACGGGCGCCGTACAGCCCGGCAGCCGCGTCTCATGGGGCTATAAGTTTGCCGGAACCCCACAGCAACTGGCGGACTATGAAAAGTGGCTTCTGCCGAAGCTGGGGCCTGAACATCGTTGGATCGGCCTGGAGCAGGACGACAGCGCCTTAGGCAAATCACTGGAGCGCTCGCAGCAGTTTTTACTGCTGTCCGCGCTGCTCACTCTGCTGCTGGCGGTAGCCGCGGTGGCGGTGGCGATGAGCCATTACTGCCGCAGTCGCTATGACCTGGTGGCGATCCTCAAAACCCTTGGCGCCGGACGCGCGCAGCTGCGCAAGCTGATTGTCGGCCAGTGGCTGATGCTGCTGGCGCTGGCGGCGGTGGCCGGCGGCGCGATGGGGGCGGGGCTAGAGCAGATTCTGCTGTTAATGCTGAAACCGGTGTTGCCGGCGGCCTTACCGCCAGCCAGCGGCTGGCCATGGCTGTGGGCGATCGGCGCGATGGTGGTGATTTCGCTGTTGGTGGGACTGCGACCTTATCGGCTGCTGCTGGCAACCCTGCCGCTGCGGGTTCTGCGTCAGGATGTCGTTGCCAACGTCTGGCCGCTGAAATTCTATGTTCCGCTGGTGTGTACGGTGGTGGTGATTCTGCTGGCCTGGCTGATGGGGGGAAGCCCGCTGCTATGGGCGGTGCTGGCTGGTGCCGTGGTGCTGGCGCTGCTGTGCGGCATTTTGGGCTGGGGGCTGTTGTGGCTGCTGAAGCGGTTGACGCTGAAAGCGCTACCGTTACGTCTGGCGGTGAACCGTCTGCTGCGCCAGCCGTGGTCAACCCTGAGTCAACTGGCGGCGTTTTCGCTGTCGTTTATGCTGCTGGCCCTGCTGCTGGTTCTGCGGGGCGATCTGCTGGATCGCTGGCAGCAGCAACTGCCGCCGGAAAGCCCCAATTACTTCTTGATCAACATTGCGCCGGAGCAGGTTGCTGCGGTGAAAACGTTCCTCGCCGGACAGCATGTTACAGCGACCGAGTTTTACCCGATTGTGCGCGCCCGCCTGACGCAAATTAACGGTCAGGCAACGGAGGGCAATAAAGATGAAGCATTGAATCGGGAGCTAAACCTTACCTGGAGCCGCGAGCGGCCGAATCACAATCCTCTGGCGGCCGGAAGCTGGCCGCCGACAGCGGGAGAAGTATCGATTGAAGAGGGGCTGGCGCAGCGTTTGGGCGTCAAGCTCGGCGATAGCGTGACCTTTACCGGGGACACCCAGGACTTTAGCGCGAAAGTGTCCAGCGTGCGCAAAGTAGACTGGGAGAGTCTGCGGCCAAACTTCTTCTTTATTTTCCCGCAGGGAGCGCTCGACGGGCAGCCGCAAAGCTGGCTCACCAGTTTCCGCTGGGATAACGGCACCGGGATGCTAACCCAGCTCAACCGCGAATTCCCCACCGTCAGCCTGCTGGATATCGGCGCGATTCTCCGTCAGGTGGGCCAGGTGTTGACGCAGGTCAGCCGGGCGCTGGAGGTGATGGTGGTGCTGGTGACCGCGTGCGGCATTTTACTGCTGCTGGCGCAGGTTCAGGTCGGTATGCGCCAGCGCTATCAGGAGCTGGTGGTCTGGCGCACGCTGGGGGCCGGAAAGTTGCTGCTGCGCACCACGCTGTGGGCGGAGTTTGCGCTGCTGGGCGTGGTCTCCGGAATGGTCGCGGCCATCGGCGCGGAGGTGGCGTTGGCGATACTGCAAACCAAAGTCTTTGATTTTCCGTGGACGCCGGACTGGCGACTGTGGGTGATGTTACCGCTGTGCGGCGCGCTGCTGCTGTCATTATGCGGCGGCTGGCTGGGGCTGCGTCTGCTAAAGGGGAAGGCGCTGTTCCGCCAGTTTAGTCAGGGATAGCCTTAGTTATGTAGCCCGGGTAAGGCGTTAGCCGCGACCCGGGGTTTTCACCCGGCTCGCGCTGTGCTTAGCCGGGCTACGGATGCGAGTTGCTATTACAGATGACCTTGGTTCAGCGCAGTGAGCGGTTCATTAACGCCGAAAATTTTGCAGATAACTTTATCCACGCCGAGTGATTTCAGGCGCGCGGTATGCTTATTGAGGTAAGCGAGGGTGCTGTCATCGTTCTCGAAAAGACCGATCCTGCCCGCCTCGCGGTTCTTTTCGCTTTCAGTCCAGACCTTATAGATAAACCCCGGTTCCTGATGGATGGACTCAGCCAGCGCGACTGGCTGGCGCGACATCTCGCTGCCGAAGGGCCGTCAAAGGCAAAGTGCCACTGCAGTCGCTTTTCGACATGATCCCTCCATGGATATGTCTGAGCGGTAGTACTTCATTTTTATGACAGCACGATGAAATGATAATCACTTATTTTTTAATGGCTCAAAATGGTAACTTGCTGATTTTAAATCGCACGAAAGATTAAAAACCCAATAACACGGCATGCCAAATCACGGTTAATATTCACCTGGAAACTATAAGGTTGTTTATTACTCAAGGAAAAAGCATGGCACATAAAATAAAAACGCTGGCGATGACGATCGGCGCAGCGTTGGCATTAACCTCTTTCGCATCCCAGGCGGAGATCACGTTACTGAAACAGGATCCGCAGGCCGGAGATCCGCTGAGCCGCCTGAACTTTACCGTCGGTGGGAGTATTCGTCCGCAGTTCAACATGATGTCCGGCGACGGTGATAAAGGGTCTTATAAGCGTAACGGGTTTGATGGCGGGACCCGTTTCCGCTTCGCCGCTGATTATTATCTGTTTGATGATATTAGCTGGATCAGCTATTACGAGTTGGGGGTCAATATTCCGGCGCTGTTTGACTGGGATAACCACTATGCGGAAGGCGCCAATAATACTACCCGCCGCATGTTATACACTGGGCTGAAGAGCAACACCTGGGGGACATTAACCTACGGTCAGCAGAACAGCGTTTACTACGATGTTGTCGGGGTGAAAACCGATGTCTGGGATTATGACATGATAGGCCAGGCTCCGGGTAACGGCATCAACGGTAATTACGATGGTTCCTATCGCTCTCGTAATATGATGAAATATAAGAAAAATGTTGGTGATGTCGATCTTTACGCTTCTTATCTGTTCGAAGACAGCGAATATCTGCCGGGCAACGGGTTGCGCTATAAGCGTAAAGGTGGCGGCTCCATTGGCGCGGATTACCACATCATGAAGGATCTGACCTGGGGCACCGCGTGGAACTATACTCGCGCCGATATGCGTAACCCATCCAGTTCAGACAGCAAATCTTACGACCAGAATATCGTCGGTACCGCGTTAAGCTGGACGCCGGATAACTGGACCTTCTCCTTCGGCGGCGGTTGGTATCAGAACTTCCTGACCACCAAGAAAACCGATGTCCATAACTACTTTGCGGGCGATGCCTGGGGTATTGAGTACTTCGCCGGTTATAAATTCCCGATTGGACAGTATGCGGTGAAATCTATTCAGCCATACTTTATGGGCGACCGTCTGCAGTACGTGAATGGCCGCAACTATCAGCGGATTGATAACGGTCTGGGGATCAGCTTCCAGCTGGATTACGGTTTCCGCGTTGATTATGAGCACGTCTTTACGTCCAGCACCGACAATCTGGGAGATATGAACCTGGTGCGTCTGCGTTACGACTTCTAAGCTGTGACAATTCCCCGGTGGCGCCGCGCTTACCGGGGCTACAGTTCACCGCCGTCTGCGAACACGTAGCCCGGTTAAAGCGTTGACGCCGCAAGCCGGGGCAGTAAGGCGTTTGATTACTTCGCCAGCCAGGAGGCGACATCATTCCAGCTGCCGCGGAAGATAATTTTTTCCGCTTTTTTGCTCAACTGATAGCGATACATCGGGTCGTAATACTCTTCCAACAGCGGGACCAGCCAGGCAAAATGGGCATCGGTAGCAGCGTTTCGCCGCTGCGAAGCCAACGCCTCATCAAGCAGGGCAGTGAGTTGGGCAAAACGCTGTAGCCCCAGGCGACGGCGAATGGCAAACAGGCCATGGTGCAGATATTCACGGTACTCTTGCCAGCCTTTCTCTTCACCGTAAGCCTGAATAAAATCGCGGTGCATACGGTCAAAATACTCTTCCCGCAGGCGTTCCAGGCGGATATCAAACGGGTCCTCCACTACCGCCAGCGGCGATTGCGCCATGCGCTCACGCATGCATTCCGGCAGGTGGTTCGCGCCGATCATATGTCCTTCATCTTCCAGCACCCAGCGGCGATGCTGCCCGGCTTTTTTCAACATCGCCACCGACAGGTGGTTTTCAAATGTTGCCTGGGCGTGCTGTTCATGCAACGTGCGGCCGAACGACGAGCCGCGATGGTGGGCGAGCCCCTCAAGATCGATGCCGTCGGGCTGGGCGCAGACCAGCTGGGTTTTACCGTTACCGGTACAGCCGCCAATCAGCACTATCGGGCGTTGAACCAGCTCTTCGGTGAGCTGGATGGCGGCCTGACGCAGTGCCTTGTAGCCGCCGACGATCAGCGGGTATTCGATGCCGGCTTCATGTAGCCACTGTTGCACGATGTGCGAGCGCTGGCCGCCGCGGGCGCAGCACAGATAGCCCTGCGGATAACGTAAGCAGGCGTCGCGCCATGCGGCGATACGGTTTTCCCGCACCTCGTCGTTGACTAACTGATGGCCCAGCGCTAATGCCGCATCTGCACCATGGCGTTTATAGCAGGTGCCGACGGCGGCGCGTTCGACGTCGTCCATCAGCGGCAGATTCAGTGCCGCAGGAAGTGCGCTTTGGCGAAATTCGATCGGGGCGCG